>JAZSPR010000063.1:0-9965 GCA_045537555.1 Acutalibacteraceae bacterium
TACCGGGTTCGGAAACAGTTTTTGTTACAGATTTACTTGTTGCACTTGTTATGCTTGTGAAATTGCTGTTAGTTGGAGAACTGCTTGTACCCCAGTAGTAACTCACAACACCTACATTGTCTGACATATTTAAAGTAACAGCCTGGCTTGTCGCAACATTATTTGTACAGCTGATTGATACTGTAGGCTTTGTTGTGTCATTATATTTCCAGACTGCATATAACGTTATATTTGCAGTAGGTTTGTAACTACCACCTGCAGTATATGTTGCCGTTGTTGCAGAACTGCTTGTGGACCAACCAAGGAATGTATATTCATTTCTTGTTGCTGACGGCAATGAAAAAGAATTACCGCTCTTTGTCAGAACATATGATGGTGATGTAGAACCGCCATTTCCATTGAGTGTTGTCTTATAGAATGTAATATTTGATGTTGTTGAAATATTTCCGGCTACATCTTTAGCATTAAAATAATATGTACCGGGTTCGGAAACAGTTTTTGTAGCAGATGTGTTGCTTGTGCTTGTATATGCATTGTTACTGTATGTACTGTTTGTTCCCCAATAATATCCTGCAATACCGTAACTATCCGACATGCTTAAAGTTACAGTTTGACTTGTTGCCACATTATTTGTGGAACTGATTGAGACTGTGGGTTTTGTTGTCTCGACAATGGTTACACTAATTGGAATGCTATGCAAAACTGCATCTGTATCTTTATCTTTTATGGATACAGTAACTGTAGATGTACCGGGTTTTATTCCGGTTATTGTAAGAGGCAGTTTGTTCTCAGAATTCCATTCGCCCCAGGCGCATGATACATTTTCGTTACTTCTTTTCCAGTTAAAAATGTATGAACCACTATAATAGCCACTTTCCCATACATAAATATTCTGACTTTTTGTTCCATATAAATTCAATGAAAGCGAAGTTGATGAGGTGTGGACTTTTTTTGGATTATCCTGAACAGTAAAGTTTCTTGTTCCGGTAAATGAAAAATCACCTGAAACTTCCACACCGTATTTATATGTGCCAGGAGTTTCAAAAAAAGAACTTATCCATGATTTATCATTATTCTTATATTCAGAATCATATTTAACCGAACCATCCGGATTATAAAAAACTATTTTTATCGTATAATTGTTACTTGCGACCTCGTTCCAGAGTTTACCTGTAACACTATCATACAATTCATAACAAAGCCAGTATCTGGTTCCTGTTTTGTATGAATCAGGCTGATTTCCGTATTCTGAATCTGACACCCACCATTTTATTGTAGGTGTATCTGCGTGATTTGGTTGTGATTGTCCATATAATGAATTATAATAAGAATCTGTGGGTTGAACAACATGGGAAATGTATCTTGATCTTCCACTTAACTGTCCACTGTTAAATTCACTCCATGTCAGTTTTGCAATACGGATAAGACCGTTACCGTCACCGTTGCCTTCTAAATATGTCACATAACTGGAATCATAAGACAAAATAATTAATGAATGCCCCCCGTTTCCATTATAAGCACCACTAGAACTGGTTGTAGTACGCATATACGCACCACATTTCACTCCGGCATTACTAAACATTGAATACGAAGCAGTATTACTACCACCGGAAATGACAACTCTCGAATGCGAAAATGAATTACCGTGACCAGGCCACTCATTAAAGATTCTGTTATAAACAGCATTCGCATAAATATAACATTGCCATCCACTAACATTTGAACCTGTTGTTTTGCTTTTTACATAATATTGTGTGGAATTTGACATGTATTTACCAAGTGGCATTGATACTTCTGATGTGCATTTACTATCAGAATATATATCAATATCACCAGAAAAGACCTTGTTCAACATTGATGCCAATGCTGTTGAGGAAGTATAATTACTTCCTGAAGCAGAGGAACTGCTTGTAATATAAGATTTGGCTTCCGCTTCAATAGCCATATCAATCGGTTCAGAAAAATCCAGACCGACAAAGCCACTCAACGGTTCGGCTGTCAGCAACATAACCACGACCATAAACGAAGCGATTGACTTTTTAATTAAATTCATCATAAAAATCTTCCTTTCAGATTTTTTTGATTAAATAATATACACGTATAATAATACAAATATAATACACCTTATATTTGGAATAGTCAACAATAGTTTGTTGATATTTGGGTGGTTTACGTGAAAAATAGATAAAAATGATGTAATATAGTATTGATATAATAAAAAGACAGATGCATGTTTTTTTCATGTATCTGTCTTTTTATTTTTGTTGTTTGATTGTTGATAATTTTAAAATTTTCAGTTATGAAAGCTCTTTTTCTATAAGCTCAGTAACACTTGAAACAGTTCCGTCTGCAAGTTTTTTTATAAGGTCAACACCGTTTTCCATTGCATATGATCTGAATTCTTCTATCATAGCCTTGTCATTTACGTTATCACCCACGGCAATAACATCTTCATACTCTGCGCCCACGATATCAAGGAGCATATATATTCCCTTTGCCTTGTCCGTATCGGCTCTTACAATATCAATGCAGGTGCCGTTCTGCATAGGATTGAGAATATCACCGAATTTTTCTTCGAGAATTGCAGTCACTTTTTCTGCCGTTTCATAATCGGGGAGATAAGTGCTTATCTGATTGAAATAAGGGATTTCGGGCACATCTTCGAGAGTGTATGCTCCTTTTCCGTTGCAATCATTTTTGTCGACATACACACGGCACGGAAAATCTGTCTGTATATGTCCCAACGGACACCCGCAACTGAACATAAGCTCAATAAGGGGGATTGCAGTTTCTCCCGGACATCTGACATCGCTGACTCTTTCACCTTTACCGTTGAGGATAATAGCACCGTTGTTTGCTATAAAATAATCGATTTCCAGCTTATCATTTTTCTGAATTTCATAAGCATCATCAGGACCCCTGCCGCTGACAATTGCAAAAATATTGCCGGCTTTTCGCCATTTTTTAATGGCTTCTCTTTTTTTGTCATCAATTCTGCCGTGATTCAGCGTACCGTCATAGTCACTTGCAATTATTTTCATAAAAACACCACACTTTTTTACTGATTTTAAGGTAACATATATGTTATGGGTTGTCAACAGATTATATATTGATTTTTACAAAAGACATGTGTTATTATAAGGCTATAAACAGAAAAGGGAACCGATAATTATGCTCAGTAAAATAATTGAAACAGTAAAAAAAGCAGGGGAGATTGTTCTTTCAGCACATAATCAGGAAAGTGCCGTAACGGCAAAGGAAGGTAAGAAAAATTTTGTTACAAAGTACGATGTTGCCGTTCAGGATTTTCTTTTTGAAGAACTCGGCAAGGCTTTTCCTGAGGCTGAATTTGTGGGTGAAGAGGGCGAAAACAATTTTGAAAGCAATGCTCTTCGTTTTATAATCGACCCAATTGACGGCACAACAAACTTTATGCAGGACTTTCGTTGCAGTTGTATTTCCGTTGCACTCTGCAAAGAAAATGATGTTATCGCAGGTGTTGTTTATAACCCCTACACCAATGAGGTTTTCAGCGCAGAAAAAGGTAAAGGTGCATATCTTAACGGCGAAAAAATCAAGGTGAGCGAACGCACTCTTTCAGACGGACTCGCACTTTTCGGCACATCGCCTTATCACCCCGAAAACACGGATGCAACATTTGTGCTTTTAAGAAAAGTCTTTGATTTCTGCCGTGATATCCGCAGAAGCGGTTCGGCGGCTTACGATATATGCACTATAGCCTGCGGAAGATGTGAAGTCTTCTTTGAAAAAGAACTTCAGCCCTGGGATATTGCCGCAGGAACCCTGATTCTGAAAGAAGCCGGCGGTGTTGCAATGAATTACGAAGGCAAGGAAATCAGTTTTCAGAAGCCTGAGGATGTGGTTTTTGCAAACCCCAAGTCATATAAAGAGTTTGTGACATTGCTTTAATATAACAAAAACAAGGACTGCTTTTTCCGCACGGAATCTGCAGTCCTTTTGTGTTATTCTATCTCATACTCAACGGAATTTACAACTAAACAATTATTATCTTCCCAATAAATCTGCATATTTTCGGCTTCACCCCATTCACCCATATGCACTCTTTGAGGCTTCTTTTTTATTCTGAAAATAAAAGCGTTAATTTCTTTTTTCTCGCAGACATCGACAACCGTATTTCCTCCGAGTGCCCCCTGGTCAATGATGATAACCTGTGCAACACGGCTGTTATCGGGTGAATCAACAGTTTTGTCAACGGTTGTTTTTCCTATACTGCCGAATGTCAGCATTATAAATGCAAAAAAAACTATAAATGCCGTCGATATTGCAAACAGAACCGAAATTATGATTTTTCCTGCTTTTGAAACAACATTTTTCAGCGTCAGACAGAAACAGCAAATGACGGAAACAAACACGCAGATTGCAACCGATAACTGAGTGCTTTCAAAAATATAAAGCACGGCGTTAATCAAAGATAACGGAGTCAGAATATACGATAAAACCGTAATCTTTTTGTCTGTTTTTTCTTTTGATATAAAACCGAGAATTGCCGTCAGAACGGAAATAACCGCAATTATAACCGAAAAAGTAAGAATACTTGTCAGTTCAAATGTGTAACCGAAAAGGGCTGAAATGAGCATACCGAGAGGTAAAATTGCTGTCAGGGTAAACAGTAAGCAGATACAAACGGTCAGAATCTTTTTCATTTTTCAACCTCTGTGTTATTTATTTCAGAATATGCCCGGAATAATCTGAGCAACGAGAAGTCCTGCGCCAAATGATACAGCATTTGCAACAAATGCATAGAGAACATAGAACCAATTTGCCTTTTTGTTCTCGCTGTTCTTCTTGAGCACCTTGCAATACAGTATTGCTTCGATAGCAAATATGGCAAGTTCCAAGAGAACATAGAAGAACACAAATGCCATTTCTCCGGAACTGTAATTTATGATGTTCAGCAATACATTCAGAATGATTTGTGTTGCGGTATTTACCCCGATAAGCCATAATATCTGATTCTTTTTCCTGAAACCGAAAAGCAGGGCAACAGCTGTTTCAATAAGAATGGTAATGACTATACGGGCAACAAGTGAGCCAATCTCTACGGCATAATTATATGACTTATATGCATTCATACGTTCATCCGTACTCAGTTCTTCGTTATAATCAACGGATAATTTTACACCGTCCATATTCACGGTGAAATAACTGTCAAACGCATATCTTTCATACACACCGCTTATTGAAAATTCGCCTGTTTCGGGGAAATAGAGAAGAATTTTAAATTCATTCGGCGGATAGTATGTCCATGCCAGTTCCTTTGTTTCGTTTATCTGCCAGGCTTCCTGCAAAAAGTAGAAATCGTCATTTTCAGTATAATCTACAAATGCCTTCCAGACATCATATCCAAAGTTCTGATAAGAGTAATATCCGTTGGGATTTTCATTGTGCCGAGCATCTGCCTCATTGCCGTTCCACGCAGATGAAGGTCCTATGCTTTCTTTACTTGAAAGCAATGTACCGTAACACAATTCGTCGCCAAGATTTTCAAATTTGATGTGTACCGAAGGTTTGGGGCCGATATCGGCATTGGCAGTTATGGGGAAAATCATAATCACAATTACGATACACATTATCATTGAAAAAACTTTACTGCAATTTCTTGGTTTCATCACAAATTACCTCCTTTAGTTTTCTTGATATTTAATTTGATTATGTAAGCTATATCAATTCTCTCAGCTTGTCGAGGAAAGCTTCTTCACCAAAAGTGTTAATCTTAAAGAACATTGCCTGACTTCCGCCGGTTGTGATAGCGGACAAATGGATTGCATCATTTCCGTTCTGAAACAATGTAACACTCAGGCTCACACGGTTTCCGCCCGAATAACTGTATCTTTCAAAAACACGAACACTGCACTTTGCATCACCACTACGGAAATCACTTGATTCTTCAAGAGAAGCAGACATACTTCCGTGCAGAATTCCTTGCTCAATTTTGTTTAGTATCTGATTGAAATTTCCACTAAGGGTTTGTTCTAACTTAGCCATAATACTTCTCCTTAAATAAAATTCTCAACAATATAAAGTTTGTTCAATTCGTTGTCCCACAAGAATATGATTTCGCTGTTATCATCTTGAGATTTACTCCAAGAGTAACATTTTGAATAATCAGGTCTTTCGTCCACAGGAACATCAATTTCATCAAGCCAAGCTTCTGCTGCTTCACGAGTTGTAGGATAATAATTAGTTTTATGTTCGTTTGGCGTCCAAGCAAACATTAAATCTATGTAATCCTCATACTTGTATGAAAAAACATGGTATCGAATACCGTCACCGTGAAAACTTGCACCGGAATCCTTTTCGTAAGTTTCGGTTAATACTGCCTTTATAGGAAGTGATATCCCCCAATTTGATTTTATGATAGATGCATAGGATGGAAATAATCTTGAAATACCGATTACAATAATCAGAATTATTAAAATGCCTGTCGTCAGAATTATTTTCTTTTTCATACAATCACCGCCTTTATTTATTCAGGAAAAAACTCCCCAATTAAATAATAGCATAAAAATATGAATTTTTCAATAAAGTAAGGAAAAATGTAAAAACTTCTTGACATTTATGCTGAAAATAAATATAATAAAAATGTAAAAAGTTCTTTACTTTTTGGAGGTGTCAAAATGAAAAAAATTCTCAAAAAATTAGGATTTCATAAAATGGATGAAATGGAGCAACATATTGCATTCAAAGCGCAGAGGAATGCTTTGATTTTTCTCTTGATTGCTTTGTTTGTATGGACCTTATATGAATCATATAAAGTTTATGCTTTTCATGCTGAGTTAAATCCGTTTCCGTGTTTTCTGCTTGCGGCAGCGTCATGTATTCAAACTTTTTCGCAACTCATTATGACACACAATGCTGTCAAGGATGATGAAGAATCTCCCAAAACATCACCAATACTAAAAATAATTTTGATATGTTTGGCTGTTGCAGCTGTTGTTATTACAATTGTAAACGTTACAGTTCTTTCGGTGATGAAATAATGAAAAACAGAATAAAAGAATTACGAAAACAGAAAGGATACAGACAAGAGGATCTGGCTGAAGCTTTGAATGTGTCCCGTCAGACAATTATTGCTATCGAGAATGATAAGTATAACCCGACTCTTGAATTAGCAATGAAACTCGCACGATATTTGAATACAAGCGTAGAAGATCTCTTTATATTTACTTAATATAAAAATCCGAGGCCTTTAGCATCTCGGATTTTCTTGGTATTTTCAGAATATCCATAAAAGTACAAAAGCCGAAAATCCTTGTGAAATAAAGGTTTTTCGGCTTTTTAAATTGGCACCCCCTGCGGGAATCGAACCCACATCTAATCCTTAGGAGTATGGCGTACCGTTTCGTACGATATTCAAGTAATAACTTTTCGTTACACTTCATACGAGCATGTGTCATTATGTTTATGAACAAAATGCCGTAAATACCGTAAAAATACGCCTTTTTATAGGTGGTTCGTACCGTCCTATTAGCAAACTATTAGCAAGACGGGTTTGCTTCTCGGGTTCAGCCATCCTCCATTAAGGCTCTAACGGAGGTTATTATCGTGAACAATTATACCACAAATACGCCTAAAAAACAAGAGGTTAAGACTTATTCGGTTTCGGATATACAGCAAATGTTGAACATCAGCAGGAGTTCCGCATATCAGCTTACCCAACAGGGGCTCTTCAAAGTAGTGCGTATCGGAAAGACGATCCGCATATCCAAAAAGTCATTTGATGAATGGCTGGAAGAAACAGGAATTGAATAAACCGCGCTAACGCCATAAGACGAAAAATCTTGTGGCGTTTTTTTATACCCAAAAGACCCTATCAAAAAATGTATGAATTAGGGTGGAAAAACCGCTGTTTCTTCCTCTGTGCCTTGCGTTCCGTGATGGGCGTGGGTGTTTTCCTTTGTGGAGGATAACGGAGGGATACAGACGCGAAAACACCGAAAAACAACACTTTTCATTTTTACAGGAAGGAGGTACGGAAATGGCAGTATTCCGCATAGACAAGACCCGTGATTACACGGTCATGTCGAACCATCATCTGCGTAACACGGGATTGTCCCTGAAAGCGAAGGGGCTGCTCTCCCTTATGCTCTCTCTGCCGGAGGAATGGGACTACACCACAAAAGGTCTCGCCCATATCTGCAAGGATGGCGTGGACAGTATATGCGCCGGAGTGCGCGAGCTGGAGGAACACGGTTATGTGATCCGTGAGCGTGTCCGCAACGAAAACGGTCAGCTCGGAGCCATCGAGTACACCATTTTGGAACAGCCCATAGAACCGTCACCTAAACGGGAAAAACCTAAACAGGAAAATCCAGTTCAGGTAAATCCAGTCTTGGATAACCCTGTCTTGGGAAAACCTGAACAGGAAAACCCCGCACAATTAAATATAGATATATCAAGTAACTATGAATCAAAAAAAGATTTATCAATTACTGAACCATCAAATCCTATCCCATCAAATCCCCCAGCCCCCACGGGAGATGGTGAGCGCACACGCTCACGGATTGGAACGGATGGGATGGGAGCGAGAGAAACATACCGTGAGATCGTTTTGGAGAATATCGACTATGACATTCTCATTCAGGACCCGAAGATAGACCGTGAACAGCTTGACGAGATCGCGGAGCTCATCGTGGATACCGTCTGTTCGGCAAGAAAGACGATCCGTATAGCCGGAGACGATTTTCCGGCGGAGGTGGTAAAATCCCGTTTCCTGAAGCTGGACAGTTCCCACGTTCAGTACGTGATGGATTGCATGAGAGACAACACCACCTATGTCCGCAATATCAAGAAATATCTCCTGGCGGCGCTCTACAACGCGCCCTCCACCATCAACAGCTATTATTCCTCCCTGGTCTCGCATGACCTTTACGGGGACGGACGAAGGGGGCGTGAGTAAATGCAGGAAGAAGTAACCGGCAAGGCAGTAGCCATCATCATTGACGGCGCCAAGATCAGCGAGCACACACTTGAAAAAGCCCTCAAAGCCTTTTTGGAGGCGCAGAAGAACAAAGGCGCAAAGATACACCGAGGCAAGCAAAGCCTGAAACAGCTTGCGGGTCAGAACGCGGGGCTGGCAAATATCGAGATCACCGACAAGAATATCAAGGCATTTACGGCGGTCGCAAAAAAGTACCACGTGGATTTCGCCCTGAAGAAAGATACCACGGCAGAAAAGCCGCGGTATATGGTGTTCTTCAAGAGCCGGGACGCAGACGCGATCACGGCAGCCTTCCAGGAGTTCGCAAATAAGAAAATGACCCGTGAGCAAAAGCCGACCATCCGGGAGCGTCTGGCAAAGGCGAAGGAAAAGGCGGCGCAGAGGGCGGAACAAAGAACCATTGACCGGGAGAAAGTCAAGGTCAAAGATCGGAGCGTGCAGCTATGAACATGAAAAAACTGATCCTAACCAATCTCCCGTATGTGCTGTTCGTGTATCCCTTCGACAAAGTATCCCAGGCTTTCCGTCTGGCACCGGGGGCGGACCTCTCCGCAAAGATACTCTCCATCGGTGAAGGTTTCACGGCGGCGTTTTCCTCCCTCGCTCCCAGCTTCCACCTTCTTGATCTCCTGACCGGCATTGCGGGCGCGGTCATTATCCGATTGATCGTGCATTTTAAGGGCAAGAACGCAAAGAAATACCGCCACGGTGTGGAGTACGGCAGCGCCCGATGGGGCACGCCTGCGGATATCGCACCGTTTGTGGACGAGGACTTTTTCAACAATATCGCCAGCACGCAGACGGAACGTATCACAATGTCAAGCAGACCGAAACAGCCCAAATACGCGAGAAACAAAAACATTCTTGTGATCGGAGGCAGCGGCAGCGGTAAAACAAGGTTTTTCTGCAAGCCTTCTCTCCTTCAATGCCATTCCTCCTACGTCGTGACCGATCCGAAAGGCACGATCTTAAACGAGGTAGG
>JAZSPR010000166.1:0-20131 GCA_045537555.1 Acutalibacteraceae bacterium
TACAACAATCTTATTGAATCAAATTTTTCAATTTGCGGAAATCAGAGATTTCCGATTTGTCTTCGACAAATGCGGACCGATGTGGGCATCGGTCCCTACGATTGGCTTATTCAAACAGCTCGACAACTTCTGATTTGTACAAAAAAAAGACACCCTGCGGTGTCTTTTAAATTATACATTATCGAGCCCGTAACCGTACATCGGAAGAGGGAACCACGCATTGCATACTGCAGGTGCATCGTATCTTTTCTCCGAATAATGTGAAGCGAAGAAACGCATTGCTTCGAGGTGTTTTAACACGATGTCAGGCTTTTCATCTGTTTCTTCAACGGTTACATTGTTATCCTTAACTGTAATTTTGAGCTGTTCGGGGAGTTTTTCGCCCTGAATGAACACTCTGAGTTCACCGTCGGGAAGATTCATATATGTTGTTTTGAGTTTAAGGAAAGTTCTGATAACATTTTCAAAGCAGAGAATTGTGAACTGTTCAGCATGACCGAGGTCGTAATGCTCGCAGTTGAGTGCAAGGTAATTGTAAAGAGGCTTGTCAAAAGGAGCAACAGGGATTTTAATTGCTTCAAGTCCTGAATTTTCAAGTGCAAGAAGAACCATATCTTCAATATCTTCCTCGTTTTTGTAGAAGAATTCGTGAAGCCCCTGTCTGTCGTTGTAATATGCAAACCAGCCCTTTACTTCGTCATTTTCGAGTGCAACATAGGGTGTGCTTCTCCATGAATGAAGTATATCGAACATCGCTTCTTCGGGGCGTTCCATGTGGAAAGGACGGCTGTTATAGATATCACAGATTTCTTTGATATACTTTTTGTCTGTTTCCGCAAGTTCTTTGATTGTGAACTTTGATTTTCTGTCAGCACCGAGTGTTCTTATAACATTGCATTTTCTGTAGCTGAACATTGTCTGTATTCCGCCGGGTTCGTATGAAAAGTGCTCATATCTCTGTCTTGCACCGCCAAGAACCGAAAAGTCAGTCATATTCTGCTTCATTTCATCGAGAGCGAGAAGCATACAGAACTGCATATATCCCTTTCCTCTGTGATCAGGGTGAACTGCAACGTTACCGATACCGCCGACTTTAAGCTTTTCGTCACCGACTGTGAGTGTGTTGTAATAAAGACCTACAGCGGCTCTCATATCTCCGTCAACATCAAGAATGATGTTGTTTTCGGCAGGTCTGTACTGTTCTTTGTAGAGCTTGGGAAGAAGATTGAGGAAATTTGTGTCGTTTTCTTTATTGTCTTTAAACCCGAAAGTAAGGTCGAGCATATCGAGTAATGCTTCTCTCTGTTCGGAATTTCCGTGGGTCATATGTATGTAATCGGACATATTTTTAACTCCTTAATTGAATTTCCCAATTATCATAGCATATATTATAATAAAAATCAATTAAATTTTATAATAAATATTTATTATATATACTTGCTAATTGTCAATAATTATGTTATACTTAAGCGAATATATATAAGGTGGTGGAGTGTGCTTTGGTTATATTGGGAATTGACCCGGGATATGCAATAGTCGGTTACGGCGTTATTGAATATAAGAGCAATCATTTTAAAGTTCTCGATTTCGGTGCAATCACAACTCAGGCACACACCGATTTCAACGACAGACTCTATCACATCTATTCAGGTCTTACAAATCTCGTTGAAATTTATAAACCCGATGCAATGGCAATTGAAAAACTTTTCTTTAACACAAACCAGAAAACAGCCATTGACGTAGCGCAGGCAAGGGGAGTTATTCTTCTTTCCGCAAGGCAACACGGTGTACCGATTTTTGAGTACACACCTCTTCAGGTCAAGCAGAGTGTTGTAGGCTACGGCAGAGCCGAAAAAAAGCAGGTTCAGGAAATGACAAAACTGCTTCTGAATCTCGATAAAGTGCCAAAGCCCGATGACACGGCGGACGCACTCGCAATGGCAATCTGTCATGCACATTCAAGCGGTTCCGCATTGGGAATATTAAACTACATTTAAAGGACTGAAAAACAATGTTTTATTCCGTAACGGGAAATATAGTTCATATTGATGCTTCATCTGTTGCCGTTGAATGCGGCGGAGTGGCTTTCAGATGCAGTTGTTCACTCAATACACTCAAAAAGGTCGGTTCTCCCGGCTCACAGACAACTCTTTATACATATCTTGCGGTAAGAGAAGATGCACTTGAACTTTTCGGCTTCAATGATATGAATGAGCTTGACTGTTTCAAACTTCTTATAGGCATTTCGGGTGTCGGACCCAAAGCGGCACTTGCAGTTCTTTCAGAAATGACTCCCGATAAGCTTGCAATGGCAGTTGCATCGGGCGATGCAAAATCAGTCACAAAGGCTCAGGGTATCGGTCCGAAAATCGCTCAGAGAATTGTCCTTGAACTCAAAGGAAAACTTACTGCTGTTCAGACAGATGCAACAGAAGAATTCGATGCCGTTGCAGCTGTCAATGCATCAGATAATACAGCTGAGGCAGTCTCTGCACTTCAGTTCCTCGGCTATTCAAAATACGAAGCGGCAAAGGCTGTTTCTGTATTTGACAAAAATCTCTCAGTTGAAGAGCTTATTAAAAAGGCTCTCTCCGTGCTTTCAAAGAATCTTTAAGGAAGGGTGAATAAAATTGGAAGAAAATGAATACCGTATGATGTCACCCGAATTTACACAGACTGATAATGATACTGAAGTTTCTTTAAGACCCAAAACGCTCGATGATTATATCGGTCAGGAAAAGGTCAAGGAAAATCTGAAAATATATATGGATGCCGCTCTCGGAAGAAGTGAAACACTTGACCATGTTCTTCTTTACGGTCCTCCGGGCTTAGGAAAGACAACGCTTGCAGGAATCATTGCAAATCAGATGAATGTGCAGATAAGAGTTACTTCAGGTCCCGCAATTGAGAAACCCGGCGACCTTGCTGCACTTCTTACAAACCTTAATGAAGGCGATGTCCTTTTCATTGACGAAATCCACCGTCTTTCAAGAAGTGTTGAAGAGGTTCTTTACCCCGCAATGGAAGATAATGTAATTGATATCATCATCGGCAAAGGTCCTTCGGCAAGAAGTATAAGACTTGATATAAAGCCTTTCACTCTTGTCGGTGCCACAACAAGAGCAGGGCAGCTCACAGCACCTCTCAGAGACCGATTCGGAGTTGTTTTAAGGCTTGAACTTTACACACCACAGGAGCTTGCAGAGATTGTAAAGAGAAGTGCTGGCATTCTCGGAATAGGCATTGACGATGACGGAGCACTCGAAATCGCATCACGTTCAAGAGGCACACCCCGTATCGCAAACAGACTTCTGAAACGTGCAAGAGACTTTGCACAGGTTATCGGAAGCGGTACAATCACGGAGCAGGATGCAAGACTTGCCCTTTCAAGAATGGAAATTGATGAGCTCGGTCTTGATAATATAGACAGACTTCTTCTCACCACAATGATCAATAATTACAACGGCGGTCCCGTAGGTCTTGAAACAATTGCAGCCGCCATAGGTGAAGAAGCAATAACAATCGAAGATGTTTATGAACCTTATCTTATGCAGATAGGTTTCCTCGGAAGAACACCCAGAGGCAGAATTGTCACAAATGCGGCATATACTCATTTAGGTATAGAGAAACCCGGTCAGCAAACAATTTATTAAGGAGATTATGTTATGGGCAGATTATTTGGTACAGACGGCGCAAGAGGAATTGCAAATACTGAAATCACAAGTGAACTTGCAATGAAAATCGGCAGAGCAACCGCAATGGTACTCGCTGAAAATACATCAGGTAAGCCGAAAGTCCTTATTGGTACGGATACAAGAAAATCTGCTGATATGCTCTCTTTTGCCCTCGCTTCGGGGCTTTGTTCCGTAGGGGCGGATGTTCTTATGCTCGGTGTTGTTCCAACTCCTGCAGTTGCTTTTCTTGTAAAAGAATACGGCTACGATGCAGGTGTTATGATTTCCGCTTCACATAATCCGTGTGAATATAACGGAATCAAGATTTTTCAGCGTACGGGTTATAAGCTCCCCGATGCAATGGAAGAGGAAATTGAGTCAATCATTCTTGACGAAGTCAGAATGCCTCCCGTTGTCATAGGCGGTGAAGTCGGTAAAGTAACTCAGGCACAGAATGCGGTAAGAGATTATATAAACCACATCGCAGAAACAGCCGACAGACTGTTTTACGGCATGAGAATTGCCCTTGACTGTGCAAACGGCTCTGCAAGTGTGACGGCAAACACACTCTTCAAACAGCTCGGTGCCGAGTGTGTTGTTATAAATGCAAATCCCGACGGTACAAACATCAACGAAAAATGCGGTTCAACCCATATTGAATATCTCGGTGAATTTGTAAAAGAACATGGTTTTGAATTAGGTTTTGCCTTTGACGGCGACGCTGACAGACTTCTGGCTGTTGACAAAAACGGAAATCTTGTTGACGGTGATATGCTCATGGCAATTGCCGCAAAATATCTTAAAGAAAAGAATAAACTCAACGGTAATACTCTTGTAGCAACAGTTATGAGTAACATGGGACTTTTCGAGTTCTGCGACAAAAACGGTATCAATTGTGAAAAGACAAAGGTCGGCGACAGATACGTTCTTGAAAGAATGCTCGAAAAGGGCTATCACATCGGCGGTGAGCAGTCGGGACACCTTATTTTTCTTGACCATGCCACAACGGGTGACGGTCAGCTTTCAGCGGTACAGATTCTCAATATTATCAGAGACACAGGTAAATCACTTGATGAACTTGCTTCTGAAATTGAGATATTTCCGCAGGTGCTCAAAAATGTTAAAGTATCAGCATTCGGTAAGCACAGACTGGGTGAAGATAAAGATATTAAACTCGCCATTGAAGCGGCAGAAAAGGAACTCGGTTCAAACGGCAGAGTTCTTGTCCGTGCTTCCGGTACAGAACCGCTTGTACGTGTAATGCTCGAGGGCAGAGATAAAGAACAGATAGAAAATCTTGCAACAATGATTGCAGAGATTGTTGAAGAAAGGCTTATATAATGAGAATTTCAGATAAATGGATTGATTACGAATTAATAGATTGTTCTTCAGGTGAAAGACTTGAAAGATGGGGTAATGTTACTCTCATAAGACCCGACCCTCAGGTAATATGGAACACACCTAAAAAGCATCCCTTGTGGAAAAAAGCAGATGCAAGGTATTTCCGTTCCAATTCGGGTGGCGGTAAATGGGAAGTATATAAAAATATTCCCGACCGCTGGACAATTGACTACAATGACCTCACATTCAATATAAAGACAATGGGCTTCAAGCATACGGGACTTTTTCCCGAGCAGGCTGTAAACTGGGACTTTGTTGCAGACACCATAAAGAAGCAGGACAGGGAAGTTAAAGTCCTTAACCTCTTCGCTTATACGGGCGGTGCAACAATATCGGCTCTCAAAGCCGGTGCGGCTGTTACTCATGTTGACGCATCAAAGGGTATGGTACTCTGGGCAAAAGAGAATGCTATGTCAACCGAAGTTGAAAAGATGCCCGTCAGATGGCTTGTTGATGACTGCATTAAGTTCGTTGAGCGTGAAATCAGAAGAGGCAACCATTACGATATCATCATCATGGACCCGCCTTCATACGGAAGAGGTCCCGGCGGTGAAGTGTGGAAACTTGAAGATGAAGTTTATCACCTGTGTGAACTCTGCCGTGAACTTCTTACGGAAGAATCTCTGCTGTTCCTCATTAACTCATACACAACAGGACTTTCTCCCGCAGTTATGCAGTACATATTAGGCTCAGTTATAAAACCCGTTTTCGGCGGTACAGTTTCAGCCGATGAACTCGGTCTTCCCGTTACTTCTTCGGGACTGTGTCTTCCTTGCGGTTCAACAGCAATCTGGCAGAAATAAAATTTAAGGAATTTTAAAATGAACAATGAATCTCTCATAAGGTTCTGCGATGTTTCGTACCGTTATGAGTCGGATACCGAAACTCCTTTACCTCTTGCGATTAAAAATATAAATATTGACATAAAAAAAGGTGAGTTTGTCGCAATTCTCGGTCATAACGGCTCGGGCAAATCCACAATTGCAAAGCTCTCGAATGCAATTATCCTTCCCGAAACAGGAAAGATATTTGTTGACGGAATGGATACGGCAGATGAAAAACTTGAATATGAAATCCGTCAGAAAGTCGGCGTAGTATTTCAGAATCCCGATAATCAGATTGTTGCAACAATCGTTGAAGAAGATGTTGCATTCGGTCCCGAAAACCTCGGTATAGAACCTGCCGAAATCAGACAGCGTGTTGACAATGCCCTGAAATCTGTCGGTATGTATGAATACAGACTTCACGAGCCTCATAAACTCTCGGGCGGTCAGAAGCAGAGAGTAGCTATAGCAGGTGTTATGGCAATGCAGACTGACTGTATTGTTCTTGACGAGCCTACTGCAATGCTTGACCCCAAGGGTAGAGAAGAAGTTATGAAAGCAATGCTCAGTCTTAATAAGGAAATGGGCAAGACAGTCGTCCTTATCACTCATTACATGGACGAAGCCGTGAAAGCTGACAGAGTTATCGTTATGAATTCAGGCAATGTTGTCCTTGACGGCTCTCCGAGGGAAGTTTTCGCACATGAAGACATCATCGAAAATGCAGGTCTTGAACTTCCCGACAGCGCAAAACTCGCTATTATGCTCAAAAAGAACGGTGTAAGCCTTCCCGACGGCATTCTCACACCCGAAGAATTTATTGAAGGCTTCAAATTTTCAGTTTCGGGAGGTGCTTCAAATTGAGTATTCTCGAAATAAAGAACCTTTCATACAAATACGGTGTAGGCACACCCTTTGAGATTGCCGCAATCGACAATATTAATCTCAGTATTGAAAAAGGCGAAATGGTTGCAATTATCGGGCACACAGGCTCAGGTAAATCGACATTAATTCAGCATTTAAACGCACTTTTAAAGCCCTCAGAGGGACAGATACTGCTTGACGGCAAAGATATAAACGAAAATCGTGAAACAGCTCATAAGGCACGTTTCAGAGTGGGACTGTGTTTTCAGTATCCCGAATATCAGCTTTTTGAATCAACCGTCTATAAAGATATCGCATTCGGTCCTACGAACATGGGGCTCGATAAGTCTGAAATTGACAGAAGAGTCAGAAAAGCCGCTGAATTTGTCGGTCTTAAAGAAAGTATGTTTGAAAAATCTCCCTTTGACCTCTCGGGCGGTGAAAAAAGACGTGTTGCAATAGCCGGTGTTATGGCTATGGAGCCCGAAGTCCTCATTATGGATGAACCTGCCGCAGGTCTTGATCCCAGAGGCAGAAAAGTAATACTTGAACTTATAAAAAACTACCGTGAAAAAACGGGCAGTACGGTTATTATAGTTTCTCACTCAATGGAAGATGTTGCTTCCGTTGCCGACAGAATCGTTGTTCTCAATAAAGGCAAGGTAGCATTCAATGATACTGTTGACGAAGTATTTTCTCATGAGTCGGAACTCCGTGAAATGGGTCTTAACATCCCTCAGATAACAAAAATCTTCTCTGAACTGAAAAAATTCGGCTTTAATCTTAACGAAAACGTCTATACAGTTGAAGATGCAGCCGAAGAAATCCTCAGATATCTTCACAAAGGGGGTAACTGATTATGATAAAAGATATTACAATCGGTCAGTATTTCCCCGGTGACTCATTTATTCATAAACTTGATGCAAGAGCAAAGCTTATTGTCGTTTTTCTTGCACTTGTTGAAATTTTCCTTTGCAAAAACTTTTTATCCCTTGCACTTATCGTTATTTTTGCGATTGTTTCCGTAGCAATATCAAAAATCTCATTCAAAGTAGTTTTCAAGGGTATGAAGATGATTTATTTCATCATTGTTCTGACCTCGGTGCTTCAGATTTTCTATAACGACAGCGGAACAGTCCTTCTCGAATGGTGGAAACTCAAAATTACAACGGGCGGTATATTCACAGCCGTATTTATGGCAATCAGAATTATATGCCTTATCCTCGTCAGTTCGCTTCTGACATACACAACCTCACCCACAACGCTGACAGACGGCATTTCAAGACTTCTGTCACCTCTTAATAAAATTAAAGTCCCCGTTGATACTCTTGCAATGATGATGACTATTGCTTTAAGATTCATTCCCACTCTTATCGAAGAAATTGATAAGATTATGAATGCACAGAAAGCAAGGGGAGCTGACCTTGATTCGGGTAATCTTGTTCAGCGTGCAAAAGCACTCGTTCCCATTTTTATTCCTCTGTTTGTCAATTCATTCAGAAGAGCATATGAACTCGCATTTGCAATGGAATGCAGATGCTACAACGGAAATAACAAAAGAACAAGAATGAAGCAGATGAAATTCTCATGGCGTGATGCAGTTGCATTTATTATTGTAGCTGTTATGCTTGCAGGTATCATTCTTCTCAATCACTTTTTCGGAGCTGTTATTTAATGCGCAATTTAAGACTCTGGCTTAAATATAACGGAACTGCATATCACGGCTGGCAGATTCAGGAAAACGCCGACACCGTTCAGGGACAGCTTGAATCGGCAATTGAACAGATTTTCTGCGAAATAATCTCCGTCAACGGCTGTTCAAGAACCGATGCAGGTGTTCATGCAAACGAATTCTGCTGTAATTTCAGAACAGACAAGCAGATGCCTTGCGAAACAGTTGTAAGGGCTCTGAATGCAAAATTACCACTTGATATTGTTGTTCTGAAGTGTGAAGAAGTACCCATGGAGTTCCATGCAAGATTTGATACGAAGTCAAAAGAGTATATATATAAGATATGGAACAGCGAAGTCAGAAATCCTTTTCTTCTTGACACGGTTTTTCAATACAAATATAAGCTTGACGAAGTAAAACTTGATAAAGCGGCAAAAGACTTTATCGGTACTTACGATTTCTCTTCTTTCTGTGCTTCGGGCAGTTCGGTTCAGGACACGGTAAGAACAGTTTTCTCAGCATCCGTAATCCGTGAGGGCGATATGGTCATTTTCAGGGTGTCAGGCGACGGATTCCTTTATAATATGGTACGTATAATGGTCGGTACACTCATTTACATAAATGAAGGCAAAATAAAGGAAGATGATATAAAGAATATCATCTTTTCCCTTGACAGAAACAAAGCGGGTAAAACCGTTTCACCCGAGGGATTATACCTCAATAAAGTCAATTACTAAGGCGGTGAAAACATGAGTGAAAATAATAAACCCGAACTTCATATTGTCGGTGATGACGGGATTGAAGATATCTCTGATGATACGTTTGCGGAGAGATTTGATAACTCGAAACGCAGAGCAGGGCGGACATTAGCAGGAATTCTCGGACAGAGAAATAATGAGAATAAACGGCTTTCAACCGTTTCGCTTGTTCTCATAGCAGTTGCAGTTCTTGCGGCAGTTTACATTATTTCCGATTTCGCAACGGGCGGTCTTCTTTATTCCGTTCAGGGTAAAATTTCATCAACAGTTTACGGCGGTGCGGCAGATAAGTTCTCTGTCAGCACGGGCGGTGACACGGTTTATGACTTTTTCCCTTATGACGATGCTTATGCAATCCTTACAGAAAACGGAATCACTTATGTCAATGCATCAGGCTCTGTTTCATCTTCTCAGCAGATAACATATTCTTCACCCGGCGTGGCATCCGCTTCATCCCGTGTGCTGATTTATGATAAAGGTAATAACTCATATTCATTGCATCAGAACGAATCAATGTATTCTCAGCAGAAAACAGAAGGAAAGATTATTGATGCGGCAATAAGTTCGCGCAGAAATTATGCAATTGCCGTACGTGACAATAAATCAAACACCGTTCTTTACGGAATGGATGAAACAGGTAAAATAATTTATCAATGGAACTGTCCTGACGGCTATATTTCCGATGTTGTACTCAATAAATCGGGCGGGAAAGCCTGTGTAACGGTTATAGACTCGGTCAATGCCGTTCTCTGTTCAACAATTTATATTCTTGATTTTGAATACGACTCGGCATATGCCGTGTTTGAATATTCAGATGAAACTGTTGTCGGCACAAAATTCCTTTCAAACAGAAAAATTCAGGTTCTTACTGATAAAAATGTTTATCTTATTTCAGGCAGAGAGCAGGAAGTTGTTTATGAATATTCTTCATCCGACCTGTGTTTTACGGATATGAGTGACAGATACATTTCTGTTGTAACAAAAGATTACAGTCATGACGATACTTATAATCTTACACTCTTCGGTAAAAGCGGTAAACCGAGATATACTGTAACGGTAAACGGCAAACTTAAAGATATCGCTGTTTCCGATAAAAGTGTTTCATTGCTTTATACCGATAAGGCAGAAACTTATTCAAACAGAGGAAAACTTGTCGGATGCATTACAGATATCAACCGTTATGATAATGTGATTTTAAAAGGTAATTATTTATATGTTCTTTCTTCTGATTCCGTTAAAAAACTTCCCGCATATGCAAGCGGTTCGTATGAAAATACGGTTCCCGAAGATGAATCTCTGAAATAAAGGTGATTGTTATGTCCTATATAATTGATATTATTCTTGTTGCACTTATTGTTTTGATAGCATTTATTGGTTCAAAAAGAGGAATTATCCTCACCGTTTTTGACCTTCTATCAGGTATTGCCTCATTCCTTATTGCCAAGCTTACGGCTCCTTTTGCCGCAGAGTTTGTATATGACAATTTTGCAAAAGAGGCAGTTACGGCTTTCCTTGAACAGAAGTACAGCGATGTGCAGTCAGCAATGACAGACGCTGTTTCTTCAGTTTTCGGTTTCCTTCCCGACGGGATGTATACTTTTGCTCAAAAAGCGGGATTGATTGATGCATCTGCTTTATCTCAGAATGTTCTTTCAAAGATTACAACCGTCGCAGAGCTTGAAGCAAATATTGCAAGACCGGTTGTGCTTGTTGTTATAAATATTATTTGCTTTGCAGCAATATCATGTGTGGCTCTTATAGCTCTGAGAATCGTCGGCAGATTCATTTCAGGTATTGTTTCAAAATTCAAATTTACCGATAAAATCAATTCACTTCTCGGCGGTATTTTCGGTGTAGTCAAAGGTGTTATCTATGTTTTCATAATTGCAGTTGTGTTAAGCATTGTTTCATTCTCTTCCGAAACCGTTGCTTCTTATACAGGTGATTCAATTATTTGCGGTTTTGCCGCACAGCTTATAGGTTTATAAAATCAGAAAACAGGTGGAAAATATGAAAGAAAAACTCAGCTATTACCTCGAAAACTGGAAGACAATTCCTAATTTCATTTCTTTTGTACGTATTCTCTTTATTCCCGTATTTGCAGTTCTTTTTTATAAGGATTACACAGTTGCCGCCTTTATAATTCTTGCCCTTTCAGGTCTTTCAGACCTTGTTGACGGCTATATCGCAAGAAAATTCAACCAGATAAGTAACCTCGGAAAAATGCTTGATCCGATAGCCGATAAACTCACTGTTTTTGCTATTGCAATCATTCTTTTCCTCAGATTCAATCAGGCACAGAATGAGTCACTCAAAGCTTTTTCATGGGTATTCCTTCTTTTCATTCTTAAAGACCTTATAATGCTCGGATTCGGTCTTTTCATGATTCTCAACGGTATGAAACCCTGTGCCGCTGAAATTTACGGTAAACTCGCAACTATTGCGTTCTATACATTCATGGCTCTTATAATGGCAATAGGTCCCGAAGTCGGTGCTTTCCGTGAAATAATCGTTATGCCCGATATTGTTATGATGATTCTTGTTGTTATTTCGGTTGTTCTTACATTTGTTGCATTCTTCAGTTACATACCCGATGTCGTAAGACAGTTCAGTGAAAAATACGGTTGGGGAAAAAATAAAAAATAATTTATTCCGTTCATTCGGATAAAATCTGAGGTTTTGTAAAATGTTGGAATTCAGAAAACTGACACTTGCTGATAGAAATATGATAAATGATGCCGTATACCGAGGTGACACCGACGGCAGCAGTTACAGTTTCGGTACTTTATATGCTTGGGGTGATTCCTACAGCATTGAAATTGCTCCTTTCGGAGACCTCATTCTGATGAGAGGTAATTCCTCTTACGGCAGATATTATGTATATCCGTCAGGTCAGGGGGATATAAAAGGGGCAGTCGAAGCAATGCTTGAGGACTGCAGAAAAGACGGACATATTTTCCGTTTTGTTCTTCTTCTTGAAAAGAACAAAGATACACTCGTTGAACTGTTTCCTGATATGTTCGATTTTCAGTATGACCGTGATTCGAGTGAATATGTCTATCTTGTCGAAAACATGGCAAATCTTCCGGGAAAGAAATTCCACGGAAAGAAGGGGCATGTGAATGCATTTTTCAGAAATCATACGGATGTTCATATTGACCCGATAACCGAAGATAACATTCATCTGTGTCTTGAAATCCAGAAAGCGTGGCTTAGCGAAAAGGAAGATAACCTTTCCGCACTTGATAAGGAAAATCTTGCAATTGAAAAAGCTGTGAGAAATTTCACAAAGCTCGGTTTTGAAGGCGCAATTCTTTATGCAGACGGAAAAGCCGTTGCCTTTACAATGGGCGAGCCTCTAAAAAATAACACATTCTGCACTCATTATGAAAAAACTCTGCCCGAATACAGAGATGCTTTCCCTGTAATAAATAACGGCTTCACAAAACTCATGCTTTCGGGTTATAAATATGTCAACAGGGAAGAGGATACGGGCGCAGAAGGCTTAAGAAAGGCCAAAATGTCCTATTATCCCGAATTCCTTCTTGATAAATATTCCGCAACTCTCAGAAATGATCCGTCACGTAAATATTCAGTAACACGTGAAGATTACGACGAGCTTGTTTCAGTATGGCAGACTGTTTTCGGTGATACGGAAGAAACAATCCGTTATTTCCTTAATAATGCTGTTGAAACAGGTGATATATTTGCTCTAAAGAAAGACGGGAAAATCGTTTCAGCCTTCTATCTTGTGAATGCTCAACTTGTTACGGGTAACAATGAAAAGAAAGTAAAGTATTTATATGCTGCGGCAACATTGCCCGAATACAGAAAACAGGGAATAATGGGCGAAATGATAAAATACGCCCGTGAATATCTGAAACAGAAAGATGTTGATTTCATCGCTCTGTGTCCGGCTGATGATAAGCTTTATGAATATTATGAAAAACTCGGATTTGTAACTTCGTTTACAGACAGAATATATACAATTAATAATAAAGATCTTGCTTCATACAAAGCATCAAGATATTTCAATTCAAATATTTCTTACAGCGATATAAGAAAATATATTCCGTCGTTGTCTTACCTTGATTTCAGCACAGGTTATCTTGATTATGCGAGATATCTTTCAGCTCATTACGGTTTTGAAATCAATTCTGAGTTCGATGATGAAGATAAAGTCTTTGTCACGGGTTATAAGAAAGATAACACGGTTTATATTGATGAAGCAATTTCGGGGGACGGAAACTATAATCACATCCTTTCCGTTTTGTCAGATATTGACTGTGAAAAAATTGTTCTGAAAACTCCCGTTGATATTCAAATTGACGGATTTTCTGGTGAATTAAAAAAATCAGGCATGCTCCTTTCTGTTTCGGAAAGTGAAATGCCCCGTGATATTTATCTCGGACAACCCTGTATGTAAGGAGAAATGAAAAATGGTATATGTGTTTTTTGCAGACGGTTTTGAAGAAGTCGAAGCGCTGACTCCTGTTGATTACATGCGAAGAGCCGGAATTGACGTTGTGACACTCGGTGTCGGCGGAAAATATATCCGCGGAGCACACGGTATTACAATTGAATGTGATGATGTTATTGAAAATGTAACTGTGTCAGATGACCTTCACGGAATTGTTCTTCCCGGCGGAATGCCCGGTACACTCAATCTTGAAAACAGTCCCGAAGTTCAGAAATTTATTGATTTCTGCATTGAAAATAATAAAATGGTTGCGGCAATATGTGCAGCTCCGTCAATACTCGGTCATAAAAACATTCTCAATGGTAAAAAGGCAGTCTGTTTCCCCGGTTTTGAAAAAGACCTCTACGGTGCAGATGTCACAGATGACTATTCCGTCACGGACGGTAATATCATAACCGCAAAAGGTGCAGGCTCGGCAACTGAATTTGCATTTGATATCATCAGGTATCTTCTTTCTGATGATAAAGCTCTGGAAATCAAAAAAACAGTACAGACTTGTTATTGATATAAAGGTAGGTAAACGTTATGGATAATCCGAGAAACCCCGTTAATAATTCTGATTCTCAGAATCAATACAGACAGCCCGTAAAAAAGGCCCCGTCAGATAATCAGCGCCCTGTCGGACGTTCTGCTTCCGCAGCTTATCAGGGAAGACAGTCATCTGAAAAGGTATATGCCGCTCAGCCTCCACGTCCTCCGAAGCGTACTGAGCCCGCTGAACAGAATAAAACAAAAAAAACACCTGAAAAAAGACCTCCCCGTAAAAGACCTGATGAACTTACTCCCGAAATGATCAGGGCTGAAAAGAGAAAAGCCGCAAAAAGAAAAATGATTGCAAGAAACTTCGGCAGAGTCTCTGTAATTATGGTTGTTGTTGTTGCAATTTCTGTTTTCCTTGCTTCAATTGCTATTTCATGTGTAAACGATGTCCTTGCTCTTCATATTCCCGAAGCCAAAAACACTCAGGCATCGGTTGTTATTGTTGATAATATGGATACATCATCTGTTATTGACACGCTTGCCGATGCGGGGCTTATAAAAAATGCATGGTTCTGCAAAATTGCCGCATCTTTTATCGGTTATTCCGATGATGGTTATATTCCACGTACTTATGACCTTATGCGTTCAATGGGTCTTGAAAATATGCTCAATGAAATCAAGAACAACACTTCAAAAACAGCAAAAACAGTCAAGCTTACTTTCCCCGAAGGTTATAACGTTGACCAGATAATCGAAATGCTTGAAGAAAACAATGTCTGTTCAAGAGCAAAGTTTGTTGAAGCGATGAATACAGCAGATTTCTCATCTGATTTTGAGTTCCTTACATCAATGGCAGATGTTGAAAGCAGATATATGAAGCTTGAAGGTTATCTTTTCCCTGATACTTATGAATTCTATCTCGGAGAAGACCCCGTTAGTGTTATCAAGAAATTCCTCAATAATTTCGATAAAAAATGGAATTCCGATTATGCGGAAAAGGCACAGGAACTTCGTCTTACTGTTGACCAGGTTGTAAAACTCGCATCAGTTATTGAAAAAGAAGCTGTCGGTGCAGATATGCCCGTTGTAGGTTCAATTCTTCATAACCGTCTTGATGCAAATATGCGTCTTGAATGTGACTCAACAAGCATTTATATCAAGTCAAATAAGAGCGGACTTTCTCAGGAAATGATTGATGTGCTTGAGCCTCTTTATGACACCTATGTATGTATGGGAATGCCTGTCGGTGCTATCTGTAATCCCGGTGTTGATTCAATTGATGCCGTTCTCAATGCTCCAGATACGGACTATTATTACTTCATTCATGATGCTAATAACGAATTCCATGTTGCAAAAACACTTTCAGAACAGGAATACAATATTGCAACATACGGACTTGCCGAATAATATTGACAAAATAAATATATAATGCTATAATTTAATCAAATTGGTAA
Source organism: Acutalibacteraceae bacterium (assembly GCA_045537555.1). GTDB lineage: Bacteria > Bacillota > Clostridia > Oscillospirales > Acutalibacteraceae > UBA1081. Next base: position 15,608 of record JAZSPR010000166.1, read on the forward strand.
AAAGGGTGATAATATGCGTAAATTTAAAAAGTTTTTAAGCGTAATCCTTGCTGTTATGATGGCTGTTTCATGCATGGCTGTTGCAGTTTATGCTGAAGATGAAGAAGATTCTCTCATTGGTACAAAGGGTAATTTCGATGTTATTTCTTATAATGTAGCAGGTCTTCCCATTCCTTCATCTGAAACAGAAGACGGCAGAGATGCTCTGTTTGACACAATGGAAATCGGCGAAATCCTCAATGCAATGAAGTATGATATCGTTGCTGTTCAGGAAGATTTCAACTATGACAGTTATTTAAGAGACGGTCTGACAAATTACCCCAACATTGTTGATAACAAGAATGTTGTTACAGAAAGACATCAGACTGTTCATTCAGGCGGTGTGCCTCTTGGTGACGGACTCAACATCTTCTCAACATATGCTCTTTATAATGAAGACAGAGAAGAATGGGAAGAGACTGCCGGTGTTCTGACTGACGGCTCAGATGAACTTACATACAAGGGTATCCTTCTTTCAACAATTGAAGTTGCTGAAGGTTATTATGTTGATATTTATAACATCCATGCTGATGCATACGGCGGAGCTGAATCTCAGAGAGCAAGAATTTCTCAGTTCCAGCAGCTTGCAAAGTTTATCATGAATCGAAGCGTTTATGATGCAGAAACAGGTGTATATGACCATGCTGTTATTCTTACAGGTGACTTTAATGCAAGTATTTGTAATGAAGATCCAAATGGTGAATCAATACTTGTAAAATATCTTCTCGAACCTGCAAAACTCAATGATGCTTGGGCTGTACAGACAATTTCTGAAATTGATGAAAACCCTGAAACTTACGAAGCTTATTATACTTATGCCAATGAAACCGACCTTTCATATTCGGAAACACTCGGTCACTATGACTCAGCTGAAAGAATATGTTATGCAGACGGTAACGGTGTTGACCTGAGTTTTGATAACTTTGAATATCAGTTCATTATCGGTGCTGACGGTGAATCACTTTCAGATCATCCCGCTGTTCTTGCTGATTTCACATTTGAAATCGTTGAAAAAGTTCAGGATACAGGCGTAGATCATGATAAAGAAAACGTTGAACCTGAAAAAGGTTTCCTTCTCAGATTCCTTGATTACATTGCAAGTATCTTCCGTGCAATCGGTAAACTTCTTCAGGACTGGGCTAACTGGATGTAAGTTTAATTACATCTGTCTATAATTGTAAAAAAAATGTTAACGGTTCTGTTTATATGTTGATAAACAGAGCCGTTTATATTATAATTTTATATGTATTAAAAACATGAAAGAAGTGTGTTTTATGAAAGTATTTATGATTGGCGGTACAGGTCTTCTCGGCGCAGCAGCTGCTCAGATGTTCATTGACAGAGGTCACAGTGTAAAAACTCTTGCACTTCCTCCTCTTCCTGCAGGTGCTCCCATTCCCGAAGAAATGGAAATCATCTTTGCTAACTATCTTGAAAAGACAGACGAAGAAATGCTTGAAATGATGGCTGGTTGCGATACATTTGTTTTCGCTGCAGGTGTTGACGAAAGAGTTGAATTCCCCGCACCCGTTTACGAAGCATATAAGAAATATAATATCGACCCCGTCAGAAAGCTCCTTACACTTGCTAAGAAAGCAGGCGTTAAGCATTCAGTAGTTCTCGGTTCTTACTTTGCATATTTTGCAAAAGAATGGCCTGAACTTGAACTCACAAAGCATCATCCTTACATCAGAAGCCGTATCGAACAGGAAGAAGTTGCATTAAGCTTCGCTCAGGACGGCACAATGGACGTTGCTGTTCTCGAACTTCCTTACATATTCGGCACACAGCCCGGCAGAAAGCCCGTTTGGGTTATCCTTATCGAACAGCTTGCTCCCATGAAGCCCTGCACAATGTACCCCAAGGGAGGTACAACAATGGTTACTGTCCGTCAGGTTGCTGAAGTAATCGTTGGTGCTGCAGAAAAGAATGTAGGCGGCAACGCTATTCCCGTTGGTTACTACAACCTTACATGGAATGATTTCCTCCGTATTGTTCACGCAGCTATGGACGACCCCAAGAGAGGCATCATCAATGTTCCCAAGTGGTCATTCCAGCTTTTCGGTCTCTATATGAGAAAGCAGTATGCAGACAAGGGTGTTGAAGGCGGTATCGATCCCGTTGGTCTTGCAGAAATTATGTGCAGAGAAACATTCATTGACAAGAAATGGTGTGTTGAACTCGGTGTTACAGAAGATGACATCAAGTCAGCAATCTTTGATTCAATCAAACTCTCAGTTGATGCTGTTAACGGCACACAGAACCTTATCGGTATGAAAGGCGAATAATTTAATAAAATTTATGCAACAGTCGGTTGGCTGTTGCATTTTTTTTGTGTTTATAGTATTATTGTTTTATTAATGTCAGAGGTTATGTGTATGAACGAACAGTTTTCAAGAACATCTTTATTATACGGTGAAGATTCGGTAAATAAATTTCATAATTCCCGTGTTGCAGTTTTCGGCATCGGGGGAGTCGGCGGTCATGTTGTTGAAGCTTTAGTCAGAAGCGGTATCGGAACAATTGATATTATCGATAATGACACTGTCTCAGTCAGCAATCTCAACCGTCAGATTGTTTCAACGGTAAATAATGTAGGAATGCTTAAAGTTAATGCATTTGAAGAAAGAATAAAATCAATCAATCCCGATTGCATTGTTAATAAATATAATATGTTTATTCTCCCGGAAACAATTGATAAAATTGATTTTTCAGATTTTGATTACGTTATAGATGCAATTGATACTGTCAGCGGTAAACTTGCAATTATAAAAAAGGCTTATGAACTGAACATTCCCGTTATTTCGTCAATGGGAGCAGGAAATAAGCTTGACCCAACAGCATTTAAAGTGACTGACATCAACAAAACATCCGTCTGTCCTCTTGCCCGTGTTATGAGGAAACTCTGCCGTGATAACGGTATAAAGAAATTGAAAGTTGTATACTCCGAAGAAGAGGCTATAAAACCGAAAGCTGAAATTATAACAGAAAACGGTAAGCTTGCTCCCGCAAGCAATGCCGTTGTCCCTGCCGTTGCAGGGCTTATTATTGCGGGTGAGGTTCTTAAAGATATTTCAAAATGAATAATGAGTAATTATTAATGAACAATGTCGGAAGTCGCAAAGCGATTTGGATTTTTTAATGGGTTAAAGGGCGAAGCCCTTTCCTTCATTACTCCTTATTCACTACTCATTACTCATAAAAAAAATCTCCCACAGATTTTTCTGTGGGAGAAAATTATTTATGCTTTAATTAAGCGAGTTCAGCAAAGTACTTGATTGTACGAACCATCTGGCTTGTGTAGCTGTTTTCATTGTCATACCATGAAACAACCTGAACCTGATAGAGATCTTCGCCAACCTTAGCAACCATTGTCTGAGTAGCATCGAAGAGTGAGCCGTACTTCATGCCGATAACGTCTGAAGAAACGATTTCGTCTTCGTTGTAGCCGAAGCTTTCTGAAGCAGCAGCCTTCATAGCAGCATTGATGCCGTCCTTTGTTACGTCTGCGCCCTTAACAACAGCTGTGAGGATTGTTGTTGAACCTGTGGGAACGGGAACTCTCTGTGCAGCACCGATGAGCTTGCCGTTAAGTTCGGGGATAACAAGACCGATAGCCTTAGCAGCACCTGTTGAGTTGGGAACGATGTTAGCAGCACCGGCTCTTGCTCTTCTCATGTCGCCCTTTCTGTGGGGACCGTCGAGGATCATCTGATCGCCTGTGTATGCATGGATTGTAGCCATGATACCGCTCTGGATGGGAGCATAATCGTTGAGAGCCTTTGCCATGGGAGCAAGGCAGTTTGTTGTACATGAAGCAGCTGAGATGATTGTGTCATCTGCTGTAAGTGTATTTTCGTTAACACTGTAAACGATTGTCTTGAGGTCGTTACCTGCGGGAGCAGAAATAACAACTTTCTTAGCACCTGCATCGATGTGAGCCTGTGACTTGTCCTTTGAGCAGTAGAAACCTGTACATTCAAGAACTACGTCAACACCGATTTCACCCCAGGGGAGTTCAGCTGCGTTAGCTTTTGCATAGATTTTGAGTGTCTTGCCGTCAACTGTGATTGTACCAGCTTCGTCGTCAGCTTCAACAGTGTGAAGACCTTCGCCGATTCTGCCGCAGTAACCACCCTGAGCTGTATCATACTTGAGAAGCTGAGCAAGCATTGAGGGCTTTGTAAGGTCGTTGATAGCAACAACATCGTAACCTTCTGCACCGAACATCTGACGGAATGCAAGACGGCCGATTCTGCCGAAACCGTTAATAGCAACTTTAAGTGACATTTAATTTTCCTCCAATTTATAATGGCTTAAGCCATTTCTTTTTTTTGCTTTATTATTTTAACTTAAAATACATAAATATTCAAGTCTTTTGTTAAAAATTTAACTTAATTTTTGAAGATTTGTCAATCTCACACAAAAACACTATATCAGTCCTTGCGGATAATCGCAAATATCCATAATAATAAAAGGCTTGAA
>JAZSPR010000057.1:0-5246 GCA_045537555.1 Acutalibacteraceae bacterium
TTCTCAATGCGCAATGCTCAATTGTGGAAAGGGCTTCGCCCTTTGACCCATTTATATAATTCAAGCCCGAAGGGCTTCCGAAATTGCGAATTGAGCATTTCAAATTGCGAATTTGAAAGAGCTCGACAAATTATTGTTTATTTTTTCAAAAAAAGCCGCACCGGTTAATCCGATGCGGTTGATTCTTTAATTAAATATGTTATTTTCTGCAACTATATTATCTGAAAAATACTGGCTAAAATAACCTGCAAACACATTATTATATGCTTTATTAGTATCTGTATTGGAATTCAAGCATACAATACCTTTATTTTTTATTGTATCATCTGCAGTTGAAATAAAAGTGTTATTATAAACCTCTACACCGGTTGCTCCTGACATAAATTTAACATATCCGTTACTAACCGAAGAATTTCCAACAATACCGTTAAATTCATTATTAACAATAAAGATATCAGAATGAGGATATCCGTTATGTTCTCCGACAGCGGGTCCGTTAGAGCAATTGAATGTACAGCCCTTGATATAAATATCCGAACAAGGAACTTCATCTTTTTTAAAGTTTATATGCTCACCGTCAAGATTATATACAGGCCCGTAATTGCCACCCTTTGCAACATCAATTTGTATCAGTTCATCAGTAAGGTCTTTTCTGAATAATGTGTATGATTCGGAATCAAATGAACAGTTTTCAACAGTTATATTTTTACATGATGCCATTTCAATATAGTGCCAGAAAGAACCATTTACAAACTCAGCATCTGAAATTGTGACATTATTTGCATGACAAAGATTGATTATTGTAAGATTTGAAGCAACTTCTGAATTACCATCAAATTTACCGCCGATAATTTTTGTATTCCGCACACCATTGTATTCACCTGTATCTGAATCAGTAAAAGATGCCAGCATATATTTTACGGGGGTAGCATTTGCGGCTCTTTTCAGCACAGCATTATCACCGAAAAAAAGCTCCTGTTCCGAATAGAATATCAGGCATGCTGAAATAACATATTCTCCGTCAGGAAAATATATTGTACCACCATATTCCTTCATAGAATCAAGTGCATTCTGAATTGCACGTGTGTCATCATGCACACCGTCTCCGTATGCGCCGAAATCAACCACATCTGCAGTACCAATTATGGCATCACCGTCTGTTCTGAACTGTTCAATCTTTGCTGAAACTCTGAGAATCGTACGTGCATCAGATGCAGTAATTTTTTTGTCAAAATTAACATCTGCAACACCCAAAAGACTATCAGGAAGAATTTCCAGTTTTGCAGAATGACGAAGAACTTTTCGTGCATCACTTGCAACAACCTTACCGTTTCCGTCAATGTCACCAAGTGATGCTGCTGATACTGTTATTGAAGGCATAATAATGTAACTTAGCAACACAATACAGATAATAACCGAAATCATTTTTTTCACTGAAAACGCCTCTTTTTGCAATATTTTTATAGATTATATACAATATTACATATTAATGTCAATACTGAAAAGAAAAGCCGCACCGAGCAAATCGATGCGGTTAGATTTTCTGTTAAAATTATTTTACAAGTAAACTTTCACCTGTCATCTCTTTAGGCTGAGCAATACCCATAATATCAAGAAGTGTGGGGCAAAGGTCACAGAGCTTGCCGCCTTCTTTAAGAGCATAGTTACTGCCTACTGTGATAACGGGAACGGGATTTGTTGAGTGAGGTGTGAATGCTTCGCCTGATTCGTCGAGCATTTTGTCTGCGTTGCCGTGGTCAGCAGTAATAATCATCTTACCGTCCATTTTTGCAACAGCATCTGCGAGTCTGCCGACACATTCATCAACAGCTTCAACAGCAGCAACAGCAGCTTCGAAGATACCTGTGTGACCGACCATGTCGCAGTTTGCGTAGTTGATGATGATAACATCATACTTGCCTGAAAGAACCTGTTCAACAACAGCGTCTGTTACTTCGTAAGCGCTCATTTCGGGCTTGAGGTCGAATGTTGCAACATCGGGTGAGTTGATAAGGATTCTGTCTTCACCGGGGAACTGAGCTTCAACACCGCCGTTGAAGAAGAATGTTACGTGAGCATACTTCTGTGTTTCAGCGATTCTCAGCTGTGTCATGCCGAGTGATGAAATATATTCACCCATTGTCATTGTGAGGTCTTCGTTGGGAAGAGCAACAGTAACACCCGGCATTGATGCATCGTACTGAGTCATGCAGACATACTTAACGGGGAAGAAGCCGTTCTTTCTCTCGAAACCGTTAAATTCGGGGTCAACAAACATTCTTGTGAGCTGTCTTGCTCTGTCAGGACGGAAGTTGAAGCAGATAACTGAATCGTGTTCTTTTATCATACCGTCTTTATCAATAACAACGGGAAGAACGAATTCGTCTGTGATGCCGTTTGCGTATGATTCTTCCATAGCCTTTACGGGGCAGTCACACTGATTGCCTTCGCCGTAAACCATAGCGGCATATGCCTTTTCTTCTCTGTCCCATGCGAAGTCACGGTCCATTGCATAGTATCTGCCTGAGATAGTTGCAATCTTGCCGAGACCGATTTCTGCGAACTTATCAAGACAATCCTGCATAAAGCCCTTACCTGACTCAACTGAAACGTCACGGCCGTCTGTGATAGCGTGAACATAAACTTTCTCAACGCCCATTTCCTTAGCCATTGCAACAAGACCGAAAAGGTGCTCGATGTGGCTGTGAACACCGCCGTCTGAAAGAAGACCTACAAGGTGAAGAGCTGAATTCTTTTCCTTGCAGTTTTCCATAGCAGCACGGAGTTCAGCATTCTTTGAAAGCTCACCGTCTTTAATCATCTTTGAAATCTTAACGAGCATCTGATAAACAACTCTGCCGGCACCGATGTTTGTGTGACCTACTTCTGAGTTCCCCATCTGACCGTCGGGAAGACCGACATCAAGACCTGATGCACCGATAAGTGTGTTGGGATTTTCAGCAAAAAGCTTGTCAAGACAGGGAGTTTTTGCAAATTCAATTGCATTGCCCTTTGCTCCGGGGTTTGAGCCGAAGCCGTCCATTATACATAAAACATAAGGTTTTTTCATATTATTCATTCCTTTAAAAAAGGGCAGGTTTCTCTCCTGCCCCGTTATTCTTTATTATTTTGAAGCAGCTTTTACGATGATTGAGAAATCTTCTGCCTTGAGTGATGCGCCGCCGATAAGACCGCCGTCAACATCTTCCTGAGCAAGAAGCTCGTCTGCATTCTTAGCGTTCATTGAACCGCCGTACTGAACAACCATCTTGTCTGCAGCTGCCTGACCGTAAAGTTCAGCAACACAAACTCTGATTGCATGGTTAACTTCGTTAGCCTGTTCAGCTGTAGCTGTCTTGCCTGTACCGATAGCCCAAACGGGTTCGTAAGCGATGATGATGTTCTCGAGTTCAGCTTCTGAAACGCCGCCGAGAGCGATCTTTGTCTGCATACGTACAACTTCTTCTGTGATGCCCTGTTCTCTCTGTTCAAGGTATTCACCAACACAGAGGATAACTGTAAGACCTGCATCAAGAGCAGCTCTTGTTCTCTTCTGAACAGTTACATCTGTTTCACCGAAGTACTGTCTTCTTTCTGAGTGACCGATGATTACATAAGGAACACCGATTTCCTTAAGCATTGTTGCTGAAACTTCACCTGTGAAAGCACCGCTTTCTGCCCAGTGACAGTTTTCAACACCGATCTTGATGTTTGAACCTTCTGCTGCTTCCATAGCTGCAAAAACGTCAATGTAAGGAACGCAGAGAACAACATCACAGTCTGCACCTGCAACGAGGGGCTTCATTTCGTTGATAAGAGCCTTTGTTCCTGCGGGAGTTTTATTCATTTTCCAGTTTCCTGCGATAACTGCTTTACGAAGTGCTTTATTCATAATCCATTACCCTTTCATTATATATGTACGGACGCCCGGCTCTAATTATCAATTACAAATTATCAATGCGCAATTGCGGAAGGGGTTACACCCCTTACCCCATTTTATAATGGTTCAAAAGGCGGAGCCTTTTCCTAAATTGAGAATTGCGAATTTTAAATTGCGAATTATAAAAACGGGCATCCTGCTGTCAATCAATTATTTTGTGCCGATGCAAGCGATACCGGGAAGGTCTTTACCTTCAAGGAATTCAAGTGATGCACCGCCGCCTGTTGAAACGTGAGTCATCTTGTCGTTGAAGCCGAGCTTCTTAACTGCTGCTGCGGAGTCGCCGCCGCCGATAATTGAAACTGCACCTGCATCTGTTGCTGCTGCAACTGCCTTTGCAACTGAGATTGTACCTGATGCAAACTTATCCCATTCTGAAACACCCATAGGTCCGTTCCAGATAACTGTGCCTGCACCTTCGAGTGCTGCTGCGAAGAGTTCTTCTGACTTAGGACCGATGTCAAGACCCATCCAGCCGTCGGGGATCTTGTCGCTGTCAACAACTTCACATTCTGTGTCGGGGCTGTAAGCTGTACCAACTCTGTTGTCAACGGGGATAAGGAATTTAACGCCCTTTTCTTCTGCAAGCTTCATCATATTCTTAGCAAGTTCAATCTTGTCTTCTTCACAGATTGATGTACCAACCGAGTGACCGTTTGCTGCGAAGAATGTGTAAGCCATACCGCCACCTACGATAAGAGTGTCAACCTTTTCCATAAGGTTTTCGATAACACCGATCTTGTCTGAAACCTTTGCACCGCCGAGGATAGCAACGAAGGGTCTTGCAGGATCTTCAAGAGCCTTACCCATAACGTCAACTTCCTTCTGCATAAGGTAGCCGATAGCTGTTTCTTCAACAAATGCTGCAACGCCTGCTGTTGATGAATGAGCTCTGTGAGCTGAACCGAAAGCATCGTTTACAAAGATATCTGCAAGAGCTGCGAACTTCTTGCTGAGTTCTTCGTCGTTCTTTGTTTCGCCCTTTTCAAAACGAACATTTTCAAGAAGCATTGCTTCGCCGTCTTTGAGTTCTGCAGCAAGAGCCTGAGCTGACTCGCCTACAACGTCCTTAGCAAGCTTAACTTCGATACCGAGATATTTTGAAAGGCATTCTGCAACGGGACCCATTGAGAATTCGGGATTGAATTCACCCTTGGGTCTGCCGAGGTGTGAGCAAAGGATAACCTTTGCGTTGTTTTCAAGAAGGTACTTGATTGTGGGAAGAGAAGCAACAACTCTCTTATCACTTGTGATAACGCCGTTTTCCATCTTTACGTTGAAGTCGCAACGTACAAGAACCTTTTTG
>JAZSPR010000079.1:0-6708 GCA_045537555.1 Acutalibacteraceae bacterium
ATTCTCAATGCGCAATGCTCAATTGTGGAAAGGGCTTCGCCCTTTGACCCATTTATATAATTCAAGCCCGAAGGGCTTCCGAAATTGCGAATTGAGCATTTCAAATTGCGAATTTGAAAGACCCCGACAAATTATTGTTTGCATAAATTCTTCATTACCTGATTATTTCTCTTGACAACTGAATATTATGGTGATATAATTATGAAAAATAAATATCTTAAACCGTTGACGCGGAGATAAAGGCAGATAAGCCTTCACAGAGAGCCCTGTTGCTGAGAAAGGGTAAGAAACATTTGTCAAATGGACCGCTGAGGGTGCAGTCAAATGCTGCAACGCAAGGCATGCGTTAGTTGCCGGAGATATGATGGTATCTTTTAAAGAGTACGGCAATGCCGTAAATCAGGGTGGCACCGCGGATAAGTTTATTCGTCCCAGACAGAGGAATTTTTCTGTTTGGGGCTTTTTTATTTAATATAACTCAGGAGGTTTTTATATGAATTTCAATGGCGTAGATTTTGATACTTATTTTAACAATTATCCCGATAAGAACGGTTACTTCGGTAAATACGGCGGAGTTTACATTGACGACAAACTGAAAGCCGCTATGGCTGAAATCACAGAAGCATATTACTCAATCTGTCAGTCAAGAAAGTTCATTGCAGAGCTTCGCAGAATCAGAAAAGAGTTTCAGGGCAGACCCACTCCCGTAACACATCTCGAAAGACTTTCAGATGCTCTCGGCGGCAAAGTTCAGCTTTATGCAAAAAGAGAAGACCTTAATCATTCAGGTGCTCACAAGCTCAATCATTGTATGGGTGAGGCTCTTCTTGCAAAGTATATGGGTAAGAAAAAAGTCATCGCAGAAACAGGCGCAGGACAGCACGGTGTAGCTCTTGCTACAGCTGCGGCATATTTTGGTCTTGAATGCGACATCTACATGGGCTCTGTTGATATAAAGAAACAGGCTCCCAACGTTGCAAGAATGAAGATTCTCGGTGCGAATGTTGTTGAGGTAACACACGGTCTGCAGACACTCAAAGAAGCTGTTGACGCGGCATTTGTTGCATACAGCAGGGAATATAACGATTCAATCTACTGCATCGGCTCAGTTCTCGGACCTCATCCGTTCCCCATGGTGGTACGTGACTTCCAGAGTGTTGTCGGTATAGAAGCCCGTGACCAGTTTATTGAAATGACAGGTCATCTCCCCAACGCAATCGTTGCATGTGTCGGCGGTGGCTCAAATGCGGCAGGTCTTTTTGCAGGTTTCCTCAATGACCCCGTTGATATTTACGGTATCGAGCCTCTCGGCAGAGGTCCCAAACTCGGTGACCATGCAGCAAGTCTCAAGTACGGCACAGAGGGTATCATGCACGGCTTCAATTCAATCATGCTTAAGGATGAAAACGGCGAACCCGCTCCCGTTTATTCGGTTGCATCAGGTCTTGACTATCCTTCATCAGGCCCCGAACACGCATTCCTTCAGGAAATCGGAAGAGTAAAGTATGATGTTATTGATGACGAAGAGACAATTGATGCATTCTATAAGCTCAGCCGTCTTGAAGGTATCATCCCTGCAATTGAGAGTTCACACGCTGTGGCTTACGGTATGAAACTTGCTCAGAGAATGGATAACGGCTCAGTGCTTATCAATCTCTCAGGCAGAGGTGATAAGGATATGGACTATGTTATCGAAAACTTCGGTATGAGATAAAACTGAATATAAAAAAATTGACCTCATATGCATCGGCATATGAGGTCTGATTTTTTTTTTTGAAGTTGTTGAATTAAAGTGCCTTACTTGCAATATGTTCGTCACGTGCACTCTTTCTGCCTTCAGTCTGAATGTCACCGGCTTTTGTAAGAGCAACTTTTGTAAGGTAGGGACCTACAATTTCGTAAATAAGAACTGCGAAAAGAGTGATATTTCTTACAATTGCTCCGTCAGGACCGAGTGCAATTGCTTTGATTGCCATACCGAGTGCAACACCTGCCTGGGGAAGAAGAGTAATTCCGAGGTATTTTGTAATATTCTCGTTGCATTTTGTCATCTTTGCGCTGATGAATGCTCCTGAGCATTTGCCGATTGAACGTGAGATTATGTAAATAATGCCTGCAATAACAACGGCAATGTCTGCGAAAACAGAAAGTTCAAGTTCTGCACCGCTTATGACAAAGAAAAGAATAAGTATCGGAGCTGTCCATCTGTCTGCTCTGTCCATAAGTTCTTCAGAAACGTCACAGAAGTTGCAGAAGACTGTTCCGAGCATCATACATGCGAGAAGTGAAGAGAATCCAACATGGAAATGTCCCACATCAAATTTAAGGCTTGAAATTGCAACGGTCATCATAACAAATGTAACCGAAACCGCCATACGCTTTGAACGTGAATGGAAGAACTTTTCGCAGAATGTGAAAAGACCGCCCATAACAACACCGAGAAGTATTGAAAGAACAACTTCAAGAACGGGTTCGACAATTACTGAAAGTACATCAACCGTACCCGTGCTCAGGGATTTTGCCACACCGAATGAAACGGCGAAAACCATAAGACCGACAGCATCATCAAGAGCAACAACAGGGAGAAGAATGTCAGTAACAGGTCCTTTTGCCTTATATTGCTTAACAACCATAAGTGTTGCCGCAGGAGCCGTTGCCGTTGCAACTGCACCGAGAACGATTGCCGCAGGAAGAGTAAGTTTATCGGGCATTGCTAAATGAAGACTTATAAGAGCCGCATCAACAATAACTGTTGTGAACAGAGCCTGAAAAATACCGATTATTGTTGCCTGTTTGCCGATTTTTTTCAGCTGTGCAAGACGGAACTCATTACCCATTGAAAATGCAATGAAACCGAGTGCCACATCTGAAATTATGCCAAAGCCTTCAAGCTGCTCAGTTGTGATTCCTATTCCGGGTATATTGAATGCACCAAGCACAAACGGACCGATAAGTACACCTGCAATAAGATATGCCGTAACTGCAGGAAGTTTTACGAGTTTAACAAGTCTTGATAACAGAAGTCCTGCCAATAAAGCGATTGAAAGACTCAGCAATATACTTGCCGTATGGTTCATAAATAAATTACCTCTTTTAAATAAATTTTGTATTATTTCAAAACCAATTTATTATAGTCTCTAAAATAGGATATTCTGTTGTGTAATTATGAATTAATTGTAAAAAAGTGACGGAAAAACAGAGTTTCCGTCACCTTAGATTTTTTGTTTATTTATACTTATAATGTTTTATATAAAAGTTTTATTTGCAATCCGTCTGCCGTAAAAAAGATAAGCTCCGAGTAATATCACAAGCGAGATAATCATATTCAGTAATATGTGTTAATATACACAGCACATCTGATAAATTTGAGCATTTCTTTCCTCTGCCCATTCGTATTCCTGCATATACTGACCATCATAGTTCTTTTTAGCTTCGCTATCTCCCGACATAATGCGGTAAAGGTCGCAGTCAACCAGATCACATCGTATAAAACGGCGGTTGCCTTTGGTTTCAATAATGTCACTCAGGTCTGAATCTTCAAGAGAATCGGCAAGCCGTTTATATGTCATTCTGAAAAGTGATTGTGTGTTTGCATCATTGGGTCTGTCAGGCCACAGAGCTGCAATGCCTTCACCCGTTGTGATACCTTTGTCACCCGCATCAACAAGAAGGGCAAAAAGCTCTCGTGATTTTGCAGAATTTATGTTTACTGCTTTTCCGTTTAAGGAAACGGAAAATGCGGGTATTGTACGTATTGTAATTTTTCGACTTGACGGCAGAGGCAGAGACTGACACTTTGCAAGCTCTTTTTTGATATCAGATGCAAGGTAAGGCTTGAGTACATAACCCGTTGCATTAACACCCCATGCATCAAGGGCGTACTGCGAATATGCAGTAACAAAAACAACTCTGATGTGAGGATTGATTTCCTTGAGCTTTGCGGCAAGTCCGAGTCCGTGAAGCCCCGGCATTTCCATATCGCAGAAAGCCACATCAACCACATTGTTTTTTGCAAACTCAACAGCTTCTTCACCGTCCCTGAACATATCAAGGCTTTTTATCTCAGGAAAATCTTTGACTGTATGTCTGAAATTGTCAAGATTGGGTTGTTCATCGTCTATATAGATTACTCTCATTTTTCCGCCTCCTTCTTTGGAATTGTGATTGTTGATTTTGTTCCGAGACCTACTATGCTTTCAGTTTTAAGTGTGCCTTTGACCATATGGTCAAGTCGGAATCGGATATTCTGCATTCCGATCGATTTTTCGCTGATGTTCATTTTGTCATCAAACCCGACACCGTTATCTTCTATTATTATGTATATATTTTCATTGTCTTTTTTTGTGCGGAGAGTTATTGTTCCTCCGCCCTTTTTTGGAGTAAGACCGTGAATAATTGCATTTTCAACAAGGGGTTGCATAACGAGGGGAGGAAGAAGAAAATCATCAACCTGAATATCGGTTTCAAACTGAATATTGTCGCCGTAACGCACCTGTTCAAGAGCAACATAGTCTTCGATGTGTCTGAGAGCATTATGGAAATGAACAAGGTCATCATTCTGCATAATGTCAATGTTGCTTCGTAAAAATCTTGCAAAATGCACTATTGTCCTGTCCGCTTTTTCGGGGTTATATTTACACATGCCGCTGATTGCATTAAGAATGTTAAAAATAAAGTGTGAACGGATCTGACTCATCATCGTTGTGAATCTTATCTGTGCAAGCTCTGTCTCACTTTGTGCTAATTTTATTTCGTTTGAAAGGAATTTTTCTTCCTTTTCAACATAAGTTACAATCAAACGGATAGCTTCAACTATAACATAAATCAGAAGTGATATGATTGAGAACATCAGCCCCGCTGAATCATAATGTATGTAATACATGAATAAATCAAGCGCAATGCCGGCAATGAGAATAAACGTAAAACTGAATTTTCTTTTTTCGCTTTCTGCAGGTTTTATGAGACGGACAATAAGGCAGGCTGTTGTCAGCACAAGACTTGCAATTATGGTGATATGGGTAACTTTCAGCATTTCACGGAGTGAGAATACTCCGAGGAATTGCAGAATAAGTTGAATGATACTTGTAAAGGCAATACAAACAGCTGAAATGTCAAAAATCTTTTGAACTTTTTGAGAGAACTCTTTTTTTACAGATTCAAGAAGCGGTATCATTGAAATCATCAGCATTGTAAGGGAGATGTAATAGGCAAATACTGTCTTGTCTCTTAGGAAAAGTGAAAGAAATGTGAAGTCAAAGAATCTCCATAAACCGATAGAGAGTGAGAACATACCGAGCGAAAAAATATTCATCAAGCCTTTTGTTTTAATTCTGAAATATATACCGAAAATTACAAAAAGCAGACCGATAATTGTTGCAAGAGTTGTTACAATTACTTCAGCAAGGCTGTCTGACACCTGAACGAGCATCATTTCTCTGATATTACCGAGGGTGAATGTAATATTTTGCTCAAGGAAGCCTTCATAAACGGGAATAATCACAACTCTGAACTCTTTTGATGAACCTTCATGGCAGACATGAACAATATTCCAGATGTCGCCGGGAGTTTCTGCAAAAGCAATGTCAGATGATGTTTTTATGCTGTAAACGAGTTCATCATCCATGTATACTTCAACAAAACTGTGCGATGAACGGAACATCAGACTCAGGTCGTGAGTAATTTCGGGAAGAGTAAAAACAAATTCTTTTGCAACATCGAGAGGTGCATCTGCACGTTCGATTGTTTGAGTTGATTCGACATCTATATTGATGAATGTATCCTGCTCAATATCTGTGTTTTTTTCAAGATTATCCTTTACACCGATAATAATCAGAAGTGCAATAATCAGTATACCTGTAAGAGTGTAAGTAACTGTTTTTATTTTGCCTGTATTTTTCATTCATTCTTCCTCCGAAGATGATTTTTTTATCTGAGTGTATTATATCATATTCTGCGTAACAAAAGTGTAACTTCTGAAAATGTTTTTTGAATTATTTTGTAAACAAAATGTAAATAATTCAAACTTTTAGTTTTTATACAAGAAACAGAAAATATGTGAAATAAAATAATCTTTGCTATATTGCTTTTTGTTCCGTTGTGGTGATATAATTATTCCGATAAGAAGTATGAAAGACTTATTTTTGCTATTGAAGCCGAAAAAGGAGAAATTGCAATGAAAGTTTTTGACAGCATCGAATTTGACAAATACAAAGAAGAAGTAAAAGAAAAATGGGGAAAAACCGAAGCCTACAGGGAATATTCCGAAAAAACAAAAGATTATTCAGATGAAAAACGGAATAATCTTGCCGAAGGAATAAATGATATTTTCCGTGAATTTTCATTGTGTATGAAAAATGGCAATAATCCCGATTCGGATGAAGTACAGTTTCTTGTAAAAAAACTTCAGAATCACATTACGGATAATTTTTATCATTGTACAGACGAGATTCTATCTTCACTCGGTCAGATGTATGTTTATGATGAACGTTTCAGGGAAAGTATTGATAAAAACGGTGACGACACGGCTGAGTTTGTCAGAGAAGCGATAGGAATTTATTGCAGAAATTAACAAACAATAATTTGTCGGGGTCTTTCAAATTCGCAATTTGAAATGCTCAATTCGCAATTTCGGAAGCCCTTCGGGCTTGAATTATATAAATGGGTCAAAGGGCGAAGCCCTTTCCACAATTGAGCATTGCGCATTGAGAA
>JAZSPR010000093.1:0-7730 GCA_045537555.1 Acutalibacteraceae bacterium
CCTAAGACCGCTTGGCCTCCGACTTTTAGCTGAAGTTTTTGTAATTAGTTCAGATTCTAAAGGCAATAAGTCAACCGGTAGATCAACCAATCAAGACATTGTGATGGCAAGTATTCTTGCGGTTCTTGACTCTATTAACAAATTGTTGTTGATTCAAAGAACACATTAAATTGTACATTATATATTTTTTTTTAATTTTTTTATATTTTTTTTATTTTATTTTATAATAGTTTTTCCACAATAAGACGCTTATATTCAAGGAATTCTGCTGTCAGATTAAAACTTTCTTTTCTGGGCTTTTTCTCACTGATAATTATTTCCGAAGTTATCTCACCCGGTTTGCCGGTCATGATATATATTCTGTCTGAAAGAAGTATCGCTTCGTCTATATCATGTGTGATAAAAACCGTTGCAAGATCAATTTCAGACATAATTTCAAGATACCATTTGTGCATTGCAGATTTAGTCAGAGTGTCAAGTGCGGAAAAAGGTTCATCAAGAAGGGCAATTCCCTGTGATGACAGATATGTTCTCAGGAGTGCTGCACGCTGTCTCATACCGCCCGAAAGTTGTGAGGGATATTTTTTTTCACATCCGTCAAGTCCGAATTTACAGAAAAGTGCACCTGCTTTTTCTCTGGCAACTTTTTTATTTTCACCTTTTACAATAAGCGGTAACGTAGTGTTATCAAGAACCGTCTTATAAGGCAGAAGAAGATCCTTCTGAAGCATATAGCTGACTTTTCCGGGACGACCTGTTATATCTTCACCTTTGAGTGTCACTTTTCCGCTATCGGGCATATAAAGCCCTGAAAGCACATTAAAAAGTGTTGATTTTCCGACACCGCTCTGCCCGAGCAGTGAAACAATCTCATTCTTTTTTACACAAATATTGATATTATTTATAATTATATTTCCGTCAAACGATTTGCTGATATTCGCTGCCGATAAAACGCAGTTATCAGCTGAGGTATTCATTTGAAAAACCTGTTCCATGCGGAAGTTCCTTTGCTACAAGATTGTTTTCGTTTAGCCAGTCATAAAAACCGTTCCATCTTTCGGGATCAATTATACCCCAACTCTCTGCATCAGCAATATACTGTTCCGAAATCCAAGCCTGACTCTTTTTTACAAGTTCTTCTGAGCCCTTGAGTGAACCTGTGTTATCTGCATCAATAAGAATCTGTGCAGCTTCTTCGGGATTATCTGCAGCAAATTCATAACCTTTTCTTACAGCAGCAAGAAATGCTTTTGCATCATCAGAATTATTTTCAAGATAATCATTATTACCGATGATTACAGGTGTGTAATAATCGAAAACGGGATCAATATCTTTGAAATAGAAGAAGTCATGATCGAAATTTTGAACCTCGGCATTAATACCGCTCCAACCATAGAATATCCAGACCGCATCTGTCTGATTCGCCGCAAGAGCACCCGGCTCATCAGTAATAGTATTCGGAATAAGAGTAACATCGTCAAAATTACCGCCGTCAGTATTTACAACTGATTCAAGCATTGCAATCTCAACGGGAGAATTCCATGTGGAATAAGTTTTTCCTGCAAGTCCTTTCGGAGAATCAAGGCCTTCGCCCTTTCTTGAAATGATGCCTGATGTATTGTGCTGAAGAATAGCAGCAACTGCTGTTACACCGAGAGGAGTATCGCTGACAAATGCTGCTGCAAGGGTATCCTGCGCTTCAATTGCAAACTGTGCCTGACCCGTTGCACACTGTGTTGCAGAACTGCTGTCTTCAACAAAAACAATATTGACATCAAATCCTGCATCGGAAAAATAACCTTTTTCCTGAGCAACATAAAGACCTGTATGATTGGTATTGGGAGTCCAGTCAAGAGCGAATGTGATTTCTTTAATCTTATTATTGTTTTCATCTGTTGATGATTCTTCATTATTATTTGTGCCTGTACAAGCAGAAAATGCAAACACAAGCATAACAGAAAGTAATAAAGCTGTGATTTTTTTCATTTTTTCAAAACTCCTTTACGCTCCCAGGGCATTACGGCTTTTCTTATAAGAGACACCGCAAACATAAGGAGCAGACTGATAATAATAATTAAAAGTATTACGGCAAACATTTTGTCAAACTGATATGCTTTTCTGACCCTCGTCATATAAACACCGAGTCCTTCAAAGCCGCCGAGCCATTCGGCAATAACACCGCCTACAACAGCATAGGATGCGGATATTTTAAGTCCTGCAAAAAAATAACTGAGTGCTGACGGGATTTTAACGGAAAAGAATATTCTAAAATTCCCCGCCCCCATACTTCTGAGAAGTGATATCGCATCAGGGTCAACACTTGCAAAGCCGTCAAGAAGTCCGACTGTAATCGGAAAGAATGTTGTAATTACAATAAGAGCAATTTTAGGTGCCATATCAAAGCCCATCCACATAATAAGGATAGGAGCAATAGCAACAGTAGGAATTGTTTGTGTAATTATCAACAACGGATAAATTGCATTATATATAGGTCTGAATCTGTCCATCAGCGAAGCTGTGATAAAAGCAAGAACTATTCCTATACCAAGACCGATTCCTGCCTCTGCCAATGTAGTTGCAGAATGCTGCATCAGAGTCGGGAAGTCAGATATAAATGCATCTAAAACTGCTCCGGGTGACGGCAACATATATGCGGGAACCAATTCAAATCCGCAAATTGCCGCCCATATACCCACTATAAATATAAGAGTAATTACAGGAGAAATTTTACTGGTGATGCTTTGTAACTTTTTTGTCAATTGTAAGAACACCGCCTTCGGGCTTATAGCAAACCTTTATGTAAGCTGATACAGATTCGCAACCTGCTCTGACAGCTACATGCTGACATTCTTTTACGATATCCATTAGCTGATCGTAACTATCACCCTCGATAGTTGTTTCAAAGGGACCTACATAATAATTAAGTCCCGTGCTCTTGATGTAGGCTATAACCTCATCAACAATTCTGATTACCTCATTGTCATCTGTTGTTCCGGGAAGAACCTGGATTGCTACGCTTGCCTGCATAGTTTTTTACCTCCGTAAATTTTATTAAAAAAAGAAAACGCACCACATCGACCAATGCAGTGCGTGAATTGAAAACAAATCAATCTGTCTGTATATTCCCTACGCCGGCATTATCCGTATCAGGTTAAAGGGTTTGCACTTTGTGCATCTCAGCCTTTTAAAGCACCCCTATATGGTGTGTATTCACTTTTCAAGTGTATTATACCACTCTGATTTCATTTGTCAAGAGTACAATCTGAAAATTTTCCTGAAAAATATATTATGAGTGTACCCTTTCTGACACTTACAGAACTTTCCTTTCCCGTAAATGAATTACTGACACCCGTAACAACTGAATTTTCAACAATCGCATTGTTGAAATTATAGTAAAGCCCTGTTTCCGTTACACCATCCGAAACGGTATCAAAAGAGAATACTGATATATCGCCTTCAAGCGAAGCGGGAAAACTTAATTTTGCATCGGTTATAGCCGTAATCGTTGTATCTCCCGAAACAAGGAATCCGATACCGCCGTTTTTTGAAATAAAGCTGAGAAGTGCAATATTTGCAAACGTATGGTCCTGACGTCTTCCTCCCGTACCGCCGAAAATAACAAATTTTTTATACCCTTTTCCCATAGCATATTTCACGGCAAAAGAAGTATCGGTGTCATCTTTTTCAACAGGCAATGAAATCACATTTTCCGCATCGGGAACCGAACCGAGTGAATCAAAGTCCCCCACAATTATATCAGGAACAATATTATCGCGTTTACAGTAATTCATTCCGGCATCTGCAGCAATTATTATATCGCCGTCTTTTCTGTCAATTTCAATATTCGGACAATCTCCTGCTGAAATTATATAACATACTGACATAATATCACCTCTAAAATCAAGGACAGCAAATAGCCGAAGCTGATTGCTGTCCTGAAGCATTAAAATCAGAAATCAAGAGGAACTTTAAGAACCGTTCCGGGCTTGAGCGTTGTCCATGTGTTGATACCGTTGATTTCACAGAACTTCTGAACTTTCTGAGGATTGGGAGAAATACCGTGGTCACGCAGAATTGAATAGTATGTGTCACCGTATTTGAGTGTATAATTCACATATTCACCCTGATACTCTGTAACGGGAGCCTTTGTTGTAGTTTCCCTTTGCTGAGTAGTTTCAGGTCTCTTGGTTGTTGTAACGGGTTTCGTTGTTGTAACCGGTTTTTCAGTTGTTGTTTCAACCGGTTTTGTTGTGCTTATTGTGGTAAGCTCTTCAGAAGATTCCTCTTCTTCGGTATCTGTTTCTGCCTCAAATGAAGGAACGAACGGAGCCGTTGTTGTTTCTTCGTCTGAAGGTTTGTTTGCGGGATTCTTTGCCGCATAAATCATTATAACCGCTGAAGCAATAACTGCAACAATACTAATAATAATAAATATTATTAAGTTAACTCTTTTTTTTTGAGCCGTTTTTTTTTCTTCTGCAGAAAGCTTTGAATGCTGATGATTCTCCATATTGTCTGTTGCTTTTTCAAATTCATCAAGCATGTTATCGAGTGATGAATCTGAAAATTCATCCATTACAAACTCGTCATTTTCAACACTGTCAAAAAGCACGGGAGCATCAGCAACTGCGTCTTCTGCTTCGGGTACTTCTTCTGTTTCCTGAGCTTCGGGCTCGTTTTCTTCTTCGGGAGCTGAAGTTCTTGCAAATGTTTCAGCCGCTGCCATAGCCTGTGCCCAGGGAGAATCATTTTCTTCTTCCTGAGACTGCTGAGAGAGCTCATACTCAACTATTTCATCAAGCTGAGCCTGTTCGAGCGCAATTGCTTCATCTCTTTCAGCTTCTGCACCGAGATCTCTCCACTTGCCGAGTTCAATATAGTCAGCTCTGAATGAAGGACCGAAGAACAGCTTTTCTTTTTTCTTGAGGATAAGAAGAATTACAAGAACAAGAATTCCGAATGCTGTCAGACCGAGACCTGCAACAAGACCTCTGGGAGTAAATTTGAATTCAACTGTATGTTCACCCGAATCCATATAAACACCCATGAGAGCATCGCCGATTTTTACAATATCTTCATCTGCAACCTTCACACCGTCAACAAGAACTGTCCATCCCTTATCGTAAGGAATTGAAGTGTAAAGCATTTTGCCTGATGCAAGATTGATTGTGCCCTTGATATAGCTTTCTCTGTTTTCTGTTACATCAAGAATACCGTTATCAACAATTGTATTATAAGCCTTGATGAATTTATTCTGATCCATTCCGTAAACATACTGGTTTACGTTTGAACTGTTCTTATCATCTTTGATGCTGTATGAAATGTAAAGGTCTGAACCTGCTTTTACATTACCTACGTCAAGAATATAGGGATCGCTGTCAATTGACTGGTTATATGTGAAACCGCCGCATGAAACAAGGACTGAATCAACTTCATTAGCACATACATAAACATATACATTCTGTGTTTCTTTGATTTCATATTTGAATGTTACTTCATTTGATTTTTCAGATGTATTGTCTTTGTAAACACTGAATTTGCCTGCTTTTACAGATGCATCGTCAATGTTTTCGATGTTTCTTGTATCTGAAACAACACCGTCAATTTTTGTAAGGATATCTGCAACACCTGATGCATTATAGAAGAAATCATTCTGAGAAACAAAGGGATTGATATCGTTTCTTGATTCATCGCCGTTATTATATACCCATTTTGAATCTGTACCTTCATTAACTGAGAATGCAACGGGAAGCCAGTAATTATTCTTATAGATTGTCATATCATTATAAGAATCAACCTTTGTGTAAAGGAAATTACCGTCCATAACGGGTTTATAACTGTCTGTGGGAACATATGAATGATTATCAACGATATATTTGAGTGACATCATTGAGTTGTAAAGACCCGTCTGACAATTATATGTGTAAGAATTTATTTCATTACCGTAAAGACCGAGGCAATACTGAAGATTTGCAACCTTTTCATATGCCATTGAAGTGAATGTTGAAACACCGGGATAATAGAACCAGCTGTTATCCATTCTTGTAAGAAGAGATGCAAGTTCCATACGATAGAAGCTGTTTTCATCTTCAAGACCTTCGATAATATCGATAGCAGCTTCTGTATCTTCATATGAGCTTGTATAAGAATCCTTTGTCTGTGTTACTTTGTAATTGGGAGTATCTGCAATGAGAATCTCTGCACATACTGCTGTGAGAAGAAGAATTGAAATGGAAGCCTTTGCATATTTGGGATTTTTGAGGAATACAAGAATTACAGCATAGACAATTGCAAATGCGATGCTTGTCCATACAACTGTCTGGTCAACATTCTTTGAGCCGATTTTTTCAACAAACATTGCAAATGCTGCAACAAAGCATGAAGAAATAAGAATATCTTTACCAGAAACCTTATCGATTGATGCGACAACTTTATAAGCAATGTAGAGAAGGAAGAATGAATATGCAAAAGAAAATCTGTAAGGAAGGTCATTGGGAAAATGGAATCCGTGCCAGATATAGTTAAGCATATTGATGTTGAAGCTCAGGAAGAACACACCGATAACTGCAGTTGTTGCAATCTTTTCTTTTACTGTAAACTTCTTTGAGAACATGTATACGGGAAGAAGCACAAGGCTTATGATACCGCAGTATACGTTGGGGAGAACAGGTTCTCCGCTGCTTCTGATTGTGGGTTCAATACCTGCAAAGTGATTTGCAAGGAAATCAAAAACATTGAAATAAGTTGAAAATGTTGAGGGGAAATTTGAATTTGTAGCTGATGAGCCCTGAAGAATGAATATAACAGGAAGAAGTGAGAAACATGCTATGAGAGCCGCAAGAACGGAAGACCCTGCAAATGTGAAACCTGTTGTAAGGAATCTTGAATTGAAGAAATTAAAGCCGAGTGTTTTCTTGTACTTGGGTTTGATAATGTAATCGCTGCTGCCGAGTTTTTCACCCATAGTATGCTCTGCAAAATAGAAGTAGATAAAAAAGATTATTGAAAGGAAGCATGTCATATAAGCCATGTAATAGTTTGTCATCATAACATAAGCCAGCGAAACAACATACATAACGGGCTTATGCTTATTGATAATATACCAAACACCGAGCATTACAAGCGGGAATGCAACCATTGCATCGAGCCACATGATATTCCAGTAATAAGCCACAAAATAACCGCAGAATGCATACATCAGACCGAATGCGGCTGTTGATACATCAGATTTCTTTGTGATTTTTCCCAGGAAATAAGTAAATGTGTAAGCTGAAGCGGATGCCTTTACAAGCACAACCGTAGCTATTGCTTCAGGCAGATTGAAATGCCCGAAAAGAAGAACAATGAACAATGTGGGGCTTGAAAGATAATTGAAATAGTTACCTAAGAATCCGCTGCCCAGACCCGACGTGAATGAGTAAAGCAGAGAATCGCCGCCGAACACACGCTCAATAAATTCACCGTAAAGAGGAGCATACTGATGGTAAAGGTCCATTCGGAGAATTATATTTTCACCAAAAGGAAAGAATTTCCATACAGCATACGCAAACACCATAATCACAGCCGCAATAACTGCAGAAAGCCAGCATTCTGCATTGCGGGAGAAGATGTTTGATTTTTTGCCAAGTTTTTTCACCTTCAAAATAATCTGTCCTTTCATTTTCAACATAGATACAGTTATTTTATCACAACTGAAAATAATATTCAAGTAATTTACTTTAATTTAATAT
>JAZSPR010000045.1:0-16632 GCA_045537555.1 Acutalibacteraceae bacterium
CGATGTGGGCATCGGTCCCTACAAAATTTGTTTTCACACAATATTATAATGGGTAAGGGCGAAGCCCTTCCGAAACTTTTGCCGAAGGCAAAAACATCACTTGACCGAAGGTCATACATCATTTTGCGTAGCAATACATCATTTGCCGTCAGGCAAACATCACTCAATAATTTATCGAGCTCTGCTCGATAAATTATTGTTTGTCAGCTCGTTTTTACAAGTATCGAATCCTCCCCTATCACCTGAATATCGCACCACGGAATGCAGATATCTTCTGTTTTCCCCATTCCGAAAAAGCCTTGTTTTCCGCAAATGACAATCGATGTTATATTGCCTGTACAAGAATCAAATTCAACATCGCTAACAACACCTATTTTGCATCCGTTACTGACAGAAATCACATCTTTATCGCATAGTCTGACTACAGAACACTTCATACACATTCTCCTTTTCATTAAAATATATGTTTTTCATATTCTGACCATTATTGCTGATTTGTTTAAAAAATTCACAATTTTGCAAAAATATATATGAATTTTGCATAAATATATTTACAAACACGGTATAATATGATATAGTAAAAGTGAAATTAACAGATATTACTGTTAAATTTTAACGCAAAGGAGATGCAGTTATGAACATCACTATTATCGGACGCAAATGCACACCAAGAGACGCTTTCAAAGAAAAAGCCGAAAAGAAACTCGCTAAAGTTGATAAGTTTTTCTCTTCAGAAGCTGATGCAAAAATCACGGCTACCGTTGAAAAATCATATCAGACTGTTGAAATAACAGTTAATGCGGGCGGAATGGTTTTCAGAGCACAGGAGAAAGCCGATACAATTGATGATGCGCTTGATAATTGCGTTGACAATCTCATCAGAAGAATACGTAAGAACAAAACGAAACTTGAAAAACGCCTTAAAGGTGCTTCGTTTGAAAACTTCCCCTTAGAAGAAGATGTCAATGAAGAAACAGAGTTTGAACTTGTAAGAACAAAAGCAGTTTCAGTTAAACCGCAGAGTGTTGAAGAAGCAATTCTGCAGATGAACATGCTCGGTCATGAGTTCTATATGTTCACTAACTCTGCAACAGACTTAATTTCACTTGTTTATAAAAGACAGGACGGAGGCTACGGTCTTCTCGAGCCTGCTGCAGAATAGACTTGATATATCAGAGAGTGGTCCGCCACTCTCTTTTTTCATTTATTAAGATTTATCAAAGAAAGAGTTAAAAACAAACAACCCTGTTGACCTGTATTATTCCGTAATATATAATAAAATCACAAAGGAGGTTTTTTTATGATTGAAGTCAGACAACTCACAAAAAAATTCGGCAGTTTCACGGCACTTGAAAACATTTCGCTAAAAGTTGAAAGAGGAAGTGTTTACGGTCTTGTGGGATACAACGGAGCCGGAAAAACTACTCTTCTTAAAAACATATGCGGTATATATAAACCCGAAAAAGGCGACGTTCTTTTTGACAACGAAAATATTTTTGATAATGAAAGAAAAAAGAAAGAGCTTTTCTTTATGCCCGATGACCTGTATTTCGGTCCTTATGCAAACATGGTAAAAATGGCTGATTTCTATAACGGATATTACGACCGTTTCAATTACAGCACATTCACAAGGCTTGTTGAAGCTTTCGGACTTGACCCTAAAAAGCGAATCGCAGGTTTTTCAAAAGGTATGCAGAGGCAGGCTGAAATGGTGCTTGCACTCTCGGCACATCCGAGACTTCTGCTTCTTGACGAATCCTTTGACGGCATAGACCCTCAGAAAAGACTTCTCATGAAAGGTCTTCTTAAAGAAGCCATTAAAGAGCACGGCACATCCGTCATTATTTCTTCACACAATTTGCAGGAACTTGAAAACTTATGTGACCACATAGGAATTATCAACGGTAAGAAAATTTCCGTTACGGGAGCAGTCGATGAGCTTTCACGCGGCAGAACAAAATTCCGTCTTGCATTTGCAAGAAGTTTTGATCTGAAGGAGTTTGAAAATATAGAATGTGAAGGACTTGTAAAAGACGGTCAGCTTGCAATGTTTACAGTAAACGGCGACACAACAAAGGCAGAAGAGCAGATAAAACTTCTCGCCCCCGCCGTGACCGAGAAAATCAGCCTTTCACTCGAGGAAATATTCTTACAGGAAATGGAGGGAAAAGACTATGACTTCAAAGAAATCATCAGGTAGTCCGCTGAAATTCACCTTCAGGCAAGGATTCAAGAGCCTCACAACTTTTATTGCCTTTGCTCTGTGCGGTATCATTGCTTTCTGCACAACACTTTACACAGTATCAGAACTTTTCGGCACATCTGCCGTCTATGACGAACACGGAAATATAACAGAACATGTCGTAAACAAAGATTCTTATCATTTCCTGATTTTCCGTGATGCGGAATATATGTCAACAGCTCTTATGCTCGCTGTGGCAGTCTGCGGTATAATTTCTGCCGTTTGTCTCTTTAATTTCATCACATCAAAAAAGATGGTGAATGTTTATTATTCACTCGGCATCACAAGAACAAAACTTTTCTGCGGAAAATACTTTTCGGGCTTGTTACTTCTTTTTGTTGCAACTATATTGCCGATGATTGTGATTTTCTTTGCAAATATTTTCACAGTCGGCTATTCGGCATCGCTTTTCAAGGCTTGTTTATTCTATTTCCTTTATCTTTTCTCAGTTGCGGCAACATCATTTACTGCAACAGCAACCGTTTTTGCCGTTGTCGGAACAACATTTGAAACAATGATATTCTCGGTTGTTCTTCTGCTTGTGCCTGACGTTTTCCTTTTCAGCATTCAGACACTTATGGATAAATTCCTTTACGGTAACCCTTACGGAATGAACTTTCTGTATGTAAATACCATTGAGTACGGTTATGGTGATAACGTTGCGACGCTTGCAGACAGACTCAGCATTTTAAGCCCTCTTTTCTGGGGTAAAAACGGTATGATTGAATTTGCCGTGAGCAAAAAATATGCTGTCACAGAGAGCGTTCCGTCTATTTCTCCTCAATTCGGAGTTGCTCTTCTCTGGATTGCCCTTACAATCGGTCTTTTCTTCCTTGCAGTTTTCTTCTTCAACAGAAGAAAAGCCGAAATAAGCGGATTCATCGGCACAAACAGAGTGCTCAACACTGCAGTTTCAACTCTTGCGGCATTTGCGGCTTACTGTTATGCTATGTACGTTATTGAATCTATGGTTACAGCAATAATAATCGGTTGTATTGCTTTCACAGCCGTTCATCTGATACTTGAAGCAGTTGTTCTCAGAGACGGTAAGAAATTCCTGAAGGGACTTTACAAACTGCCGATAGGTATTGCATTCTGTGTAGCACTTACATATATTTTCAACGGAGGTCTTTTCGGATTTTCACAGAAGCTCCCCGACATTGCAGATATTAAAAGTGTTGCAGTCAGTCCGGCAGGTGCTGTAGCGGAATTCGGTCTTTTTGAGGACAGCTGGGGTTACAGCAATTATGATATGAAATATTATTCATACGGCAGAACGATTACAGGTGAATTCACAAGTGAAAAAGATATAAAAGCCGTTCTTGATGTGCATAAAGCAATAACTGAAGCTCCCGAAGAAGATAGAACTCTCGGAAACTCCGTTCAGTTTGTCTACACACTCAAAAACGGAACAAAATTCAGAAGAAACTTTTTTACAATTTCACCCGAAAGCTATAAAAAGCTTCTTTATCTTGAAGACTGCGAATACTACAATGAAACACTCAACGAATTATTTAACGGCGAAATCGGAACATTCAACATATATGACCAATCTCCCGAAAAGATTTTTGCAGACGGTCAGAAGAACCTGAGAAACAATTATTATGTTGATGTCTACAGTGCTTATGCAGATAAAGTAATAAAGCTTACTCTTTCCGAAAAAGACAGACTCGCACTTCTTGATGCGCTTTACAAGGATATCAGTTCACGTTCCGTGGAAGAGAAATATTATCCCTCATCTCAGGTTGTCGGATTTATTATGTTCAGCTACGGTGATGAAGAACTGAATGCACAGACAGCTCCTTTAAAAACTGAAACGGAAGAAACAGCCTTCTCTGCCCGTTTTTCAGATTTTCTTTATTCAAATCCGTGGTCCCCGTATTTCAACACACATATTACGGAGGATATGACAAACACAGTTAAACTTCTCAAAGAAATCGGTGTTTACGATAAAATGACAAAGGCTCCTGAATTCGTTTCAGCGGAAGTCATTCCCGCAAATGAAGTTTTTGAAATTGTTTTCGGAAATGACGGTTATCTGATGCCTTCTCTTTCGAGATGTTTTGTAACAACATATTCATCAGTGAAATCAACTATTTCACAGGAAGGCGACTGGACACGCTATGAAGACACGGTAGGTATAAAGGCAAACAATACGATTTACACCGACAAGACAATCATCAATGAGCTTGTTAAAAACTGCCGTACGGTATATGAACAGGATGATATTGATAACGGTTATTTCGTTTCATTCAAAACCGAAAACGGCGACACATCACTCTGCTTTATTCCTGACGGAAAACTTCCCTCTTCAATTAAATTCTGATAAAAAAATAAGAAGAAACAGTCAGCCGACTGTTTCTTCTTTTCATTATGTTTAAATTAAATTGCTAATGCTTTATTAATCAGCTCAACAGTTTTATCTACAACAGCATCATCGCCGTCCTGAAGGTTGAGAAGAGGAGCTCTTACACCGCCGAGTTCAAGACCTGCTCTCTTGTTAAGAACAGCCTTTGCAACGGCATACATATTGCCCTTACCTGAACACATTGAATAGATAACTTCACAAACTGCATTCTGAAGAGCCTGTGCTCTGTCAAAATCGCCGGCTGCAAGTGCTTCGTTCATCTTTACGAACATTTCGGGCATAACACCGTATGTACCGCCGATACCGCCGTCAGCACCTATAAGTCTGCCGCCTACAAACTGTTCATCGGGGCCGTTGAAAAGAGCAAGCTCCTTGCCGTGCATTCTGCCCTGACGCTTGAACATCTGGATATCCTGAATAACCATTGATGAGTTCTTGATACCTACAACTCTGGGATTCTTGAGCATTTCATCAAGGAGAGAGAGAGTAAGTGATGTGCCTGCAAGCTGAGGAATGTTGTAAAGGAAGAAATCTGTGTTGGGAGCTGCATCTGAAATATCATTCCAATATTTAGCAATAGCTGCTTCGGGAAGCTTGAAATAAATGGGAGGAATTGCTGCGATAGCATCAACACCGAGTGACTCTGCATGACGTGCAAGTTCAACGCTGTCCTTTGTGTTGTTACATGCTACGTGAGCAATGATTGTGAGTCTGCCCTTGTTAGCTTCCATAACAGCTTCAAGCTGCTGTTTTCTGTCTTCAACGGAATGATAGATACATTCGCCTGATGAACCGCCGACATAAAGACCGTTCATGCCTTTTTCAACAAAGAATTCTACGAGAGCGGCTGTTCTTTCTGCCGAAATATTGCCGTCATCACCGTAACATGCATAGAATGCGGGGAATATACCCTTATACTTTTCAATACTCATTTTTATTAACCTCTTTCTTCAATTTCTTTCATCATTGTATCAAGCATAATAAGACATCTGGGCACGTGGAAGGGTCCTTTGAAGGTTGAACCGATACATGCCGGCATTGTGGGCTGACCGTCACGGCGGAGATAGCCGTACCATTCACCGCATGGGGCAGATGCAAAATATTTTTTACTGTAATCAAGAAGCTGTTCAAAAATATCAAGATACTTCTTGTCGCCTGTGTCCTTATAAATCATAAGAGAAGCGATAAGTGCTTCATTATGGGGCCACCAGAGCTTCATATCGTGCTCATAAGCTTCGGGCGGATTGCCGAGGCAGTCCATAAAGTAAAGAATACCGCCGTATTCCTTATCCCAGCCCTTTTCAAAAGCCATATCGAAAATCTCGATAGCCTTTGCGTGAAGCTCCTTATCACCCGTCATATTAGCTCTTTCCATAAGGAACCAGCTGCATTCGATATCGTGACCGGGGTTTACTACTCTGCCCTCTGTGATGTCGAGTCTGGGTGTGCCGTCAACTGCAACAGATTCAAGTGTACAGCCGAGGTCCTTTTTGACATGATAGTTAAAGATATCAGCAACACATTCGTCTGCTCTCTGATTGTAAAGGTCTGCCTTTTCGGGGTCAACACGGAGCATGATTGCCGTTACATTAAGAATAATCATGGGGATTCCCAATGCTCTGCCCGTTCTGGTTTCAGGGTCAGTCTTCGGCCCCATACCTGTCGGATCGGGCATACCGTGATTGAGATTCCAGTACATATCATATGCACGTCTTGCTCTTTCAAGATGTTCTTTTTCACCTGTAATACCGTAATATTCGGCATTTGCGATACAATAGAATGCCTCTGAATAGCAATATCTTCTCTGACGGAGAGGCTTGCCGTCTTCTGTCACGGTAAAATAAAGTCTGCCGGGAGCATTCTTGTTTATACAATAATTTTCAAGGAAGTCGATACAGCTTTTTGAAGCCTCAAGCCATTCCTGTTTTACGCCGTAAACATGGCAGAGATGTGCAAAAGTCCAGCCGCAACGTCCCTGCATCCATACGCTTTTATCGGTTGAAAAGACTTTTCCGTCCTTGTCAAGACAGGTGTATACACCGCCGTGAACTTTATCCATACCGTTTTTAAGCCAGAAATCAGCAACCTGAGCAAGCTGTTCTCCTACCCATTGTCTCTCTTTTAAAAGATCCATATACATCATCCTTTTTATTGGTATGCATTTAATATATCACAAAAAGAAAATAATGTAAACTCTTATATTGAAAAAATATTAAGTTGACACTTTTTTTTATTTATACTATAATTTAAGTATTAAGTTCTCAGGAGAAATAAAATGAAAAATAACCGAAAAATCAATCATATATCGCTGATTGTTGCTGCGGTAGTTGTGCTCATTACACTTGTTGTTATTTCGGCAACCGCACAGACAAGCAGTCAGACAACAGTTTCTTTTACACAGCAATTCAAAATGGGTAATGTCGCTGTTACCGATTACAATTCAACAGACGGCATAAGCCTTTATTCAAAAAGCATCGTAAGACACGAAAATAACACACCTGACGGTACGGTTTTCACTTATGAAAGTACCGCTTCGGGATATCCCAGAGTCAGCAATAAAGACGGTATATTCATCTCGGGTACATACGACAACAGTACAATTGTTTTTTATGTAACAGAAACAGCTGATGCGATAAAAACATTGTCCCTGAAAACAAAGAATATAAATGAAGCCGAGTATTTTGCAGGCATAACAGCAGACAGAATCACAGCATCATCTGTCAGCATGGCTGTCATCAATAGCGATGAAGATGAACTCTGCTGGAGAAAAATAATAAACACATCCTCTTCGGATGCACTCACTACAGATATTGATTACGGTGATTGTCCGTTTGACGAAGAAAAGAATGCATATATGATTGCTCTGCGTGTTGACAACGGAATGACCTGTTTTGAAAGCATGCAGATTGCAGGACTTGAAATTGCAGAAATAAACGACTGCCGTAAAACACTTTTCTATAAAGACGGCGTACTGATGCAGGGTTCTCCCGAAGATTCCTATGAACAGGCAGATTCCGTTTCTCAGTTCAACCTTGAAATGATTAAAAATGTTACCTCATGCACAACGGATGAAAACAGCATTATAAATTCCGAAAGACCGATTATAATTTTCCTTAAGAATCTTTACGACTTCCTTGTAAGATTAGTCAACAACGTTCTTTCAATGTTCAGGTGAGCGACATGAAAAAATTATTAAAAAAACTTATATGTGCACTCCTTGCACTCAGCCTTATCACCGTTCCTTCGGTGTTTTCATCGGCACAGTCAGCTGATAATACGGGCAGACTGTTTGATTCATACACTCCCGATTCATCAGAAACGTTTACTTTAAAAAGCACTTCAAGACTCTTTATCGTTACTCTGACTCAGCCTGATGAAAAACTTCGTGATACCGCAGAACTTATTTCACGTCAACTTGCAACTCTTAATATTTTCGGGAACAAAGCTCCCGAAATCATCTACGGACCGGAGGAATATGCAAAGACGGGAGATTTTCTTATTGAACTTGATTCTTCTGCCGATATCGGCAATGAAGGCTATATTTTCAATGTAGGAAAAACAGCAAAAGTTACCGCAAAAGACACAAGAGGTCTCATTTACGGAAGCGGAATGCTTATGAAAATTCTCAGAAACAGCAATTCCGTTCTCGGTTTCACGGGCAAAAATTCACCCGACACAAAAGAGCGTACCGTTATGCTTGACTGCGGCAGAAAATACTTCACTGCTGATTGGATTATGAATTTCATCCGTCAGATTTCATGGATGGGTTACAATACACTTGAACTCCATTTCTCAGAAGACGGCGGTTTCAGAGCCGACTTCTGGGAGAAGAACTGTTACGGCGATGCAAACGGCGACGGTGTTGCATATTCACCGATAAACGACTTTTCTTGGATATGCGGAAGCCATGTTCAGTCGTGGGTAAAAGACCCTTACAGAAAAGACCCCGATGTTGACAAATATCTCACAACACAGGAGCTTATTGATATATGTAAGGTTGCAAAAGAATATCAGATTGACATAATCCCCTCTTTTGACAGCCCTGCACATATGGACTACCTCACATGGAAATTTGAACAGCATTATAAAGCAGGCGCTCCTTATTATAAATATGCATTCATTTACAACGGAACAACATACACAGCAAAATCAGTAAACGGTTGCATCAACTACATGGGCACAACAGGTGCCTCTACGCCTACTTATCCCAATTATACAACAATCAACATAACAAACCCAACGGCAAAATATTTTGTTTTTGCAATTTATGCCGATATTGCAGATTTCTTTAAAGAATTCGCGGATTCAACCGATTTTTCAATCGGCGCGGATGAAGTCAACTTAAGCAAGTCCGGTGTAAAATGGAAATATGAAAGTTTTCCCGCCTATATAAATGAGCTTAACAGAATGCTCAACGCCAAGGGTTACACATGCCGTATGTACAATGATTTCATCGGTTCAAAAACATACAATAAAAATTCAAGCGGTAAAGCCCTTTATCAGTTTGATAAAAACATTGAAATTCTTTACTGGACTTCAAATTTCAATCAGACGACAGGCAAATACAACACAACAATATGGCCTGCAAAATTCTTCTGGGAAACAAATACATCCGGCAGCGAAGATTACGGCGACGGAAACAGAATAATCTACAACTGTATCGCTTCAAACTGTTATTACGTTTTAAGAGTTGCCGCACCGACAACATCATACCCGAATATGGATGCACGAAACCCCGAAAATAAAAACTGGTCATTCTATTCAAGCAATGAACAGGATATTTACAACAAATGGTATCCTGCCGATGTGAGTGCAAAAGGTGTTTACTCTGATAAAGCCGAAATTGTACCCGAAGAAAGCCTCGGAGGCGGTTATTTCCTTATATGGAACGACTATGCCGCACTCAACACACAGACTGAAGTATGGAACGGTGTAAAAGACAACACGGGAACAAGCGATTATTTCTACAGTCTGTTTGACCGTATGTGGTCCAACATAATAAAAATGTGGAACAGCGACATCAACAAGACCGTTAGATTCAATGACTTCACCGAAATACGTGACACATTCGGCTGGTTCCCGGGGTTCACCAACTGTAACACCGATGCGGTTCTGCCTTCTGCAGGTAAGTTTTCTCAGGCATATACACCTGATTTTACCGTTCTTGAAAATGCACTTGCCGAAAAAATTACAAATGAAACAGGTCTTTATTCCGAAGAAAGTTTCGCAGCATATGAGAATGCATATAACAATGCTCTTCTTGTACGCGAAGACATGTGGGCAACACAGACTGAAATCAATACTGCCGCAGAAAACATTCTGACAGCAAAGAATAATCTTGTGCTTCAGATTTATATTGATGCTGAAATCAAAAACATTGAAAAAATCACCGATATAACGCCTCTTGGCAGAAAAGCCGGACTTATTGTAACAACCGCAAAAGAAGCCGTAACAATTGAAATAAGTCTTGACGGCACCCCCGTTCAGGCGGATGAAATTATCTCGGAAATTCAGACTGTTGATAACAAACAAATAAAAATATGGTACATGAACTTTACTCCCGAAGAAAAAGGAACATATGATTATACAATTACCGTAAATGAACTTGTAAGTGAAAACTTTGAAATTATAGTGAAATAAAACAAACAATAATTTGTCGAGCTCTTTCAAATTCGCAATTTGAAATGCTCAATTCGCAATTTCGGAACACCTAACGGTGTTGATTTTATTAATTGTACAATCAATCCCGTAGGGGCGCCCATCGGGCATCCGTCTCAGAAAAAACAAATTATGTAGGGACCGATGCCCACATCGGTCCGATTGCGTAATGTAATGGAGCAATAACGATTGAAAATCGTTCATTTGCAACAATCTTATTGAATCAAATTTTTCAATTTGCGGAAATCAAAGATTTCCGATTTGTCTTCGACAAATGCGGACCGATGTGGGCATCGGTCCCTACGATTGGTTTATTCAAACACTTCGACAAATTCTGATTTTGCACAAAAAAACAAGTCTGCCCAATTGCAGACTTGTTTTTATATCTGTTCATTATTTCCAATTAAACGGTCTTTTAATGAAATCAACGTCTTCCTTTGCAGGAATAAGTCCGAATGATGACACTCTGCTGATTCCGTGAGCTTTGAAAGCATCGTAAAGATCTTCATTTGCCTTCATTCTGAAGGGATTCAGGAATGAATACTCACCTAAGAACTGATTTGCTTTGAAATATTCCCAGCTGAGATTATCAACTTCAATATTAAACTTCTGTTCTTCCGTTACATCAGCACCGAGAGCTTTTTCCCAGAGCGCATCAAGCTTTGCAATCCCCTGAGGTGAATAGAAGCCTGCCTGATAATGCCAGGAAAAGTCAAATGCGTGGGCTGTAGCCTTTGTATGGGCAGTCTGCACGTCAATGATTTCTTTCATATACTGTGCAGCTTCTTCGCCGTAATATGCCTTCATAAAGTCGAGCATATGATATTCAACGTCTGCATCAACATCCCATTGTAGTTTGCAGAGAAGATAGTTACGAAGATCATTGAATGCCGCATAATGTCCGTCACCGCAATTATAGACATAACCTGTGATGCCGATATCGTTCATATACTTCATTGTTGACTGCATTGTTTCAAAGTTTGAGAAAAACATTGCTGTATTGATGAAATTGATTGTGTAGTCATAAATGAATGTTCTGTCAGCAACCTGGGTCCATTTTGCGTGATCCTTTGCAACCATTGTGTCCTGCTCAACAAAGAGTGAATCAAATGTTGGATTCTGTTCGTCTATGGCACCGCATTCTGTAAGAGGATGGCTTCTGCATGCTCTGTGAAGCTGACAGAGAACGGGAACAACATTTGAATTACATCTCAGGTCACCCTGCTGAGGAGGTCTGTCTGTTTCACCGTATGCATAGAATGTGAAAGTCATGTAGGGGAATTCATCATCAAGAGCATCTGCAAATGCATTTGTGAAGATGATTGTGGGAGCTGAGATGCTGCCGTATTCCTCATAAAGAGCAGAACATGTTTCACAGTAACAGTAGTTTGAATTATCTTTCTGACCGATGTGGATATACTTTGCATCGTATTCGCAGTCAAGGATTGCCTGACGAGCATTTTCAACGGCAATGTCAAGAACTTCGGGATTTGAAAGGCACACATGGTCTGTTGTTCTTGAGCCGTCGGGATTCATTGCGAAGTATTCGGGATGTTCAGAGAAAAGCGCATCAGGAACGAGTCTGTCAAGAGTAACGTCCCACATAACCCATGTCATCGCTCCGCCGTATTCGGGAGCATCATAATAGAATGATACATTTATCTTTGTCTTTGCTCTGTATTCATCATCTGCATAAGCCTGAGAATTTCTTCTTACAGCAAATGAAGGTTCGACTGTTCTGTCAAGTGCTTCATCAATCACAACCTCATCACATTCGGGAACAACTTCGAGCTTGGGAGTAAACCAACGCACACCGAGATATTCTTCGAGGAATGTATAAACACCGTAGAGTGTTCCTCTTGAATTCGGACCTGTAATTACAAAGTTATCACCGTCTGCAAGAAGTTTGAAACCGTCTTCTTTGATTTCGCTTGTGTCAACTGAGGCAAGCTGTGTTTTACCTAAAACAATCGTTTTTCCGCCTGTGTAAGCTGATTCTGTTACATATTCAAGCTTTGCACCGCTGATTTTTTCAATATATGTCTGCAGTTCGCTGACAGCTGTCATAATGCATTCGTCAGCGTCATCTGCAACAACAATTGTATAGTCACTCACACCGTCTTCAACAATATACATCGGTGTATTGATTTCGGGAGCAACATATTCATTTCCGCCGTAGTTTATGTCATAGCTTATCGGTGTTACACCGATAATGGCAAGTATAACCTGCACAAAAGCCATTAATCCGCCTATAATTTTCATTGAATAGACCTCCGTTTATGCATCAGGGATTTGCAGACATTGTGAAAACAAGTTCTCCGCCGCCCATAAGCTGTGCATGTGTAAGGTAATTATCTGTAACAACTTCACCGTTGAGAGTAACGCTCTTTACATAAACATTATTTTCACTCTGATTTACAGCAGTCATCTTAAGAGTATTGCCGTTTGAAAGAGTGATTTCTGCTGAATCAAGGTTGGGTGAACCGATCCAGTATTTGTCTGAACCTGCAAGAGGATAGAAGCCCATTGATGAGAATACATACCATGCGCTGAGTGTTCCGCCGTCATCGTTACCGTCAAGACCGTTTATATCTGTGCTGAAACGGTCTGAAAGTGTCCAGCGTACCCATTTTTCTGTAAGATCATCTCTGCCGGCATCTGAGAAAAGGTAAGGTGTATGGATATCGTGCTGATTACCTATCCAGTATCCTGCACCGGGATCGATAAATGCTCTTGTGGGAGCTGCAGCTTCCATAAATGCTTCAAGTTCCGATACGAAGTATTCTTCTGAACCGAAGAGTTCAATCATGCCGTCGATATCGTGTGTTGCGCTCCATCTCCACTGCTGAGCACTGCCTTCGCAGAAACCTTTTGCAAGTTTTACGGGAAGAATTTCATCGATAAATGAAGATACATTGGGGCTGAATTCTTTTACAAATCTGCCGTCTGAATTTCTTGCCATAAAGTAGTGGTTTTCGGGATTGAAAGTGTTCTTATAGAACATTGATTTTTCAGTATATCTTTCGGCATCTTCTTCATAGCCGAGAGCTGTTGCAAGATCTGCAATTGCGGCATCCTGCCATGCATATTCAAGTGTACGGCTGACTGATTTCTTTGTGCCGTCGATATCCTCGGGAACATAACCGTAAGTGTTATATTCTTCAACGAACTCTCTGCCTACCTTATTGACCACACCGTCTGAAGATTTTTTCATGTATTCATATGCTGTTTCAACATCAAAATCAGTAAATCCTTTAAGATAGCTTTCTGTAATCATGATGTTTGCGCTGTCGCCGAACATTGAACCTGAATAACCTGCACCCTGAGGCCATCTGGGAAGTGCACCGCCTGCCTTTGCCATTTCAACGAGTGAATTAAGGCAATCGTTCTGAACTTCTGCTTCAATGAGCGTATAGAGAGCATGTGTATTTCTTACTGTATCCCAGAGTGACATATCACTTCTGTATGTGTAACCGTCAGCCACATGAACCTGCTTGTCGAAGCCGAGATATTCACCGTTGACATCTGTGATATCTGAGGGCATAATCATTGTGCGGTAAAGTGATGTATAGAAAAGTGTTTTGATATCTTCATCATCTGAATCGATTTTAATGAGTGAAAGTTCGTCTTCCCATTGAGCCTGAGCTTGAGCTCTGACATCGTCGAAAGTCTTTTCACCGACTTCTGTTTCAAGGTTAAGAAGTGCATTTTCAACACTTACAAAGCTGATACCGAGCTTAAGTTCAACAGCATCATCCTTG
This sequence comes from Acutalibacteraceae bacterium, assembly GCA_045537555.1. Lineage (GTDB taxonomy): Bacteria > Bacillota > Clostridia > Oscillospirales > Acutalibacteraceae > UBA1081. Next base: position 14,030 of record JAZSPR010000045.1, read on the forward strand.
ATGTCACCGAAGTTTACATCAACTTTGAGGTCAGTTTCGTCACCTTCAATTTTAACTTCCTTGATATCTTTGCTTGCCTTTGCAGCAAAGTAAATAGGAAGACCGTCATATCTGCCTGAGAACTGTGCGTGAAGTACTGTTCCGCCTGTGATAAGACCTGTTGATTCATCGTATTCTGCAAATGACTTCTCTACTCTGCTGTCACCGGCAAAGCTTGAAACGTCAATTGAGAGTCTCGCATCTTTTGATGAACCGAATGTATATCTGTGAACACCTGTGTGAGCTGTTGCAGTAAGCTCTGCCAGACAATCGAGTGTCTGAAGATAAACTGCATAATAGCCGGGTACAGCTGTTTCAAATTCATGAGAATAAGGGACTACCCCTGCTTTGCTTTTGCCTGTAGCGGGCGTTACTCTGAACATTTCATATTCTTCGGCACCGGTACCCGAAAGTCTTGAATGGCTGAAACCTTCGATATGATGATGTTCATAGAAATAACCTGATGTATTAGTCTTGATAATGTATGCGCCGCCGATAAAGCTTGTGTCGGCACCGAGTCTTACGAGACCGAAAGGCACACTTGCGGCTGTTGAAAGCATACCGCAGGTCCAGGGCAGACCGCCTGTACCGATAAAGCTGTCAACATACTGTGTGTATTCTCCTGTTTCAATTTCAGGCATGTCATAGGTTTGTTTGATTGTGATACCGTTGAACATACCTGTAAGAGTTATCTCAAAAGATAAAAACAAGAGAACTACTGTTTTTAAAATCTGAAACATACAAACACTTCCTTTTTTAATTATATATAGTTAATATATCCTAAAATGTAAAAAATGTCAATTATTATTATGTAAACAATCATAAAAAAATTGACAGAAATACAAAATAATGTTACAATACAGAAAAAACGGAAGGTGACAGAATGAAACAGTTTTTATGCATCTTTTTACCCCTGATTATTATAATTACATCAATAACGGTTTCATGTATATTCTATATCAGCAAATCAAAAAGATTTTCAGGCGATGATTACACTATTCCTACGCTTGACCTGAGCACTCTGCCCGAAGAACTTAAAGGAACGGAATATGAATATCTCTATAATCTCTCGGTTGTTGACAATTCAAGGGATTATATGGCTCATCCCGACAGCGTTCTGCTTAAAAACGGCAACATCCTCACAATGTATCCTGCAGGACACGGCAAAGGTGCAGTTCAGACAAAAATCAGTACCGACGGCGGTATTTCATGGACTTCATCCGTTGAAAATGCCCCCTCAAGCTGGGAAAAATCACTCGAAACACCCACAGTTTACCGTCTGGAATTTTCAGACGGCACTCCCGACAAACTCATAATGATTTCAGCAAATCCGAAGTGGCCCGATATGGACACTCCGGGCGGTTTTCATTGTTCAATCTCAATAGACGAGGGTGCAACATGGAGTGAATTTGAGAGATTCTATGACAATGAGAGTGAATATCCCGTAATCCCTATTGTTGCAATGGCAAGCCTTACAAGACTCAAGGAAAACGGTGTTTTTGTTGACAAATGGATGGGATTTTTCCATGATTCCGATTTTTACAATTACAAAACAATCCTCACATTCGATGAAAACGGAAATATGCAGTGGAGCAAACCCGAAAAATACTTTGCGGAGCACCGTGAAATCGAACTTAAATCAAATATGTGCGAAGTGGAAGTTATCAGAAGTGACAAGGGCACAGGAGATGAGCTGTGTCTTATCAGCAGAAGTAATTCCAAGCAGATGAATTCACTCATTTCATTCTCTCAGGATGAAGGAAAAACATGGTCTGAGCCTGTCGAAGCCCCGGCGGCACTTAACGGTGAAAGACACAAAGCTGATTATACCTCAGACGGCAGACTTTTTATCACTTTCCGTTCAATTGAAAGAGGCAGAAAGGCATTTAAACATTCAAAAATCACAACAAAAGCAGGATGGATAAGCGAAGGACTTATCGGCTGGGTCGGTACATATGATGACCTTAAAAACGGTACGGAAGGTCAGTACAGAATTAAAATTGCACATATTTATGAAGACGGACAGAAAAAGCCCGAATATTATGCCGAGGCAGACACAGGCTATAACGGAAATGTCGTATTACCCGATGACACAATAGTCGCCTGCGGTTACGGTAAATTCAGCCCCTATGAAAGAACTCAAAACAGCGATGAACTTCTTAAAACTTACATCTGTTCAAAACGCATCAATCTGAAAGATACGGATGTGCTGGTTGAGAGGATGATGAACAAACAATAATTTACGGGCTCTTTAATGCATAATTTATAATACACAATACATAATTAATTTCACAGGGCGGGATATAACATCCTGCCCTGCACTAATTATTTTCCCGTTTTCTTGTTGACACAGATGTTCAAATCTGTTACAATTCTTAAGTACAAAATAACAATTGCCTCCTTAGTTCAATGGATAGAATAAATCCCTCCTAAGCGGCAGCTCGTTCGTTTCCTGGAGGGGCGGAAAATTGAATAGTTTTTGTATATGTCCCGGTAGCTCAGTAGGATAGAGCGGTCGCCTCCTAAGCGACAGGCCGTTGGTTCGACTCCAATCCGGGATGCCA
>JAZSPR010000150.1:0-7928 GCA_045537555.1 Acutalibacteraceae bacterium
AAATTCGCAATTTGAAATGCTCAATTCGCAATTTCGGAAGCCCTTCGGGCTTGAATTATATAAATGGGTCAAAGGGCGAAGCCCTTTCCACAATTGAGCATTGCGCATTGAGAATTGAGAATTTTTGTCGAACTTCAGTTCGACAAATCCTGATTCGCTTAATCAAATACGACAAAAAGCGGCACCGAAAACCAGTGCCGTTTCTTAAAGTCAAAAATTACTTATCAAGGTTATAACGTTTCTTGAATCTGTCAACACGTCCGCCTGTATCAACAAGCTTCTGCTTACCTGTGAAGAACGGATGGCACTTTGAGCAGATATCAACGTGAAGATTTTCCTTTGATGAACCTGTTTCATATACAGCACCGCAAGCGCACTTTACAGTAGTCTGGTTATAATTAGGATGAATACCCTCTTTCATTACTATTCACCTCTTTCAATCTTTTACATAGCTCAAATATTGTATCATAAACTTACACGAATTGCAACATTATTTTCAAAAAAATTTTATTATTTTCAATTTTTATTTTGTACACAATTCTGACTGAACACATTCTTTGACATTTAACCAAAAATTTTTTCTGTAATAAAAAGAAAATTGTTGACAAACAACAAATACTGTGATATATTTATATATGTATCAAGATAATGTGAACGAGGTTATTTATGGTTGGTTCCGAAAATCAGACTGATTATGGTACTTTTTCCGACAAAAAACTTCTTGTTGTGTTAAAAAACGGTTCGGAAAAAGCATTTACCGAAATCATCAAACGATATTCGGGCATGGTGCTGAGCATCTCAGGTTCATATTATGCCGATGCACTTACTCCTGATGACTGGTTTCAGGAAGGAATGATAGGTCTTCTTAATGCCGTTAAATCATACAACGACAAAACGGATACATCATTTTCAACTTATGCTGGCGTCTGCATCAGGAACAGAATCAATTCTGTATGGCGGAATTCAAACAGCAATAAGAATTTACCGCTGAACAATTGTGTTGAATTGACAGAAAATACTCTTCCCTGCGTCAATTCACCTGAAGAAGATTACATTATCAATGAGCAATATCTTTATGCTGTAAGCAGCTTTATGGAACAGCTTTCCCCAACGGAACGAGATGTCTTTCTTTGTTACCTCTCCGGTTTTGGCTACAATGAAACTGCCGAAAAGCTTGGTATCAACGAAAAATCGGTTGATAATGCTCTTTGCAGGGCAAAAATCAAGCTCAAAAAAGCTATAAAAAAATGAACTACCCCGTCAATGACGGTAGTTATAAATGTCGGTATAATCCGATACCGGCAAAAAAATTAAAGTGAGGTACCAATTTATGTACGAAGACAAAACACTCGTCTGCAAAGATTGCGGAAAAGAATTCCTTTTCTCAGCAAGTGAGCAGGAATTTTACGCAGAAAAAGGCTTTGAAAATGAGCCTCAGCGCTGCAGAGACTGCCGTCAGGCACGTAAAGCAAGCAGAAACGGCGAGCGCAAATTCTACACCGCAGTTTGCAGAGAATGCGGCGGTGAAGCAAAGGTTCCCTTTGAGCCCAAGAGCGACAGAGGCGTTCTTTGTAGTGCATGCTTTGAAAAGTCAAAGGCAGCTGCAGAAGAATAAGTTTTACATATACTTAATCTTGATAATTTCAGGTGAATCTTCGGGTTCACCTGTTTTTTCTTTTACCCACTTGAGATATCGGGAGAAATAGTATATAATATATGCAATAAAAAAACAAAAGGAGAAATATAATGAAGCATTATTCTTCAGTTATCATAGGTCACATCACAATGGACAGAAATGTTGACCATCTCGGCAATGAAATCAGAAGTCCGGGTGGCGCAGTTATTTTTTCTTCTGCATCTGCAAATGCTTTAGGTCATAATGTCCTTGCACTCACAAAGGTTGCAAAAAAGGATTGGGAACGTCTTGAGGCATTTACAATACCCAAGGAAAATCTTCTCTGTCTTGACTGTGAAAGCTCTTCAAATATGTATAATCAGTATTTCACACCCGACAAGGAACGCAGAAAATGCGTATGCACAAGCATCGGAACACCTTTTGTCGCTTCAGACATTCCCGATGATATAACTGCGGATATCTTCCATTTTGCAGGTCTTGTTTACGGTGACTTCCCCAACGAACTTATCAAAGAAACATCAAAGAGAGGCAAAATTGCAGTTGATGTGCAGGCTTGTCTTCGCCATGTTGATGTAAATGACGGCGGAACAATGCATTTTGAAGACTGGGCAGACAAAAAAGAGATGCTGCCTTACATTGACTTCCTTAAAACAGATGCTGCAGAAGCTGAAATTCTCACAGGTCTTGAAGACAGATATGAAGCCGCAAAGGTTCTTTATTCATGGGGTGCAAAAGAAGTAGTCATAACTCATAACACGGAAGTTATAGCTTATGACGGCGAAAAATTCTGTTCATGTCCTATTAAAGCCCGTAATTTAAGCGGAAGAACAGGCAGAGGCGACACAACTTTTGCCGCATATATCAATGAGAGACTTAGCAACGATATGGAACATTCACTTCTTTATGCAACTGCAACAGTTTCACTTAAAATGGAAACTCCCGGACCCTTCAGAGGCACGAGAGAAGATGTTGAGAACTATATTGAGGAATTCTACAAACAATAATTTATCGGCTATGCCGATAAATTATTGTAGTGAGTTGTGAGGAATGAGTAGTGAGGAGTTTAGGAAGGGGCAAGCCCCTTAAACCCCATTTATATAATCCAAGCCCGTAGGGCTTCCGAAACTCCTAACTCTAACTCCGCACTCCTAACTATCCCGACAAATTCTGATTAAAAAAATCATCGCCCGCAGAAGGATTCTTCTGCGGGAGTTTTTATTATCTTCTAAATTTTCCTGTTCCGAAATCGATACAGACAGCATCAACAAGGCTCTGCGTAAAATTATCATAAACAAGAATATTCATGCCATGGTCTGTTAACGATTTTTTCTGCTTATTAAAATAAATTTCATTCACGGTAATGGGTGTTCCGTCTTCAAAAACTTTTTCAACAGACTTAACAAGCACGCCGTCTGTTCTGCCGAGATTATATGATTTTAAATAACCGTCCTTTGTATCATCACATGAATAAAGTACACTGCTGTCTCCGATTATCCATACCCCTGTATTACCTTCAAATCCGGGAGCAATTATATTAAGAAGTGCTCTGCCGACAGAAATATTCTTATCAGGAAGGCTTTTCATATCAGCACTTGAAAGCGTTACAACCGTTGTGTAACGGGTATTTTTTATAACTGAGAGATAGTCACCAAGACTCTGCTTTGTTGTCACCTGATAATTTTCAAGCTGATTATAATAAACATCAGCATCGTTATCCCATGAAACGTAATACTCATTTCCTCTGTTATCGGGAACATCGTAATGCTCTTTTATATAGTCACCGAAAAACCTTGTAACCTTTGTGTTTCCGCGGAAATTCAGGTGCTGTTTATCTGCAAAATCTTTTTCGTAATCTATCGCAACAGCTTCTTTGTAATCAGTAAGGAAATTGATAAAAGCAACATCGTACTTCTCAGCAGTCACCTGCTCAACCGTATTAAAAATCCCCTGATGATAATTCTCCGCATCAAAAGGAATGGCTGTTACAATAACGGGTATCCCCTTGCTTTCTGCAAGTTCAAGAATCATGCTGTAATATAATAAGCATTTATCAGTTACTTCATTGAAATATTCAACTACATTCAGATTTCTTTCCTGCAATGCTTCTGTTCTGAAATAACAATAAAATCCCTTATGGTTTTCATACATTTCCCTGTTTGCCTGATAGGGATAAAAGTCTGTTTTGTTAAGGTCCGAATAACGTGAATGATACTGCAATGCTTCAATATAATACTGTATGCCTGTTGTTGAATGATCAAAACTTACTTCTATGGCTTCTTTTTTTGTATCAGACCACTTCATTCCGTAAGTATTTTTTATGGCAAAACTCACTTCACCGTATTGAGTTGAATAATGCATCGAATAAATATCAAGTATTATTACTTTCGGTGTCTGAGTTTTCAGAGCTTCTTCAAGATAATAATATGTGTTCCATATCGGCTGTGCGGCCCCGCAGAGATTGAATGCAGAATATCCGTATTCTTTCCACAATACAGCTGTATTGAACCCCTGATAAGCATGACTTGAACCGAGAACAAGCACATCAACGCTGTTTTCCGGAAGCTCATAGAAAGCATCAAACTTGAACACGCTGTCAAGATATTTAAAATCAAGAGCTGTCATATAAACCGTAATTGTCAATACAAAAACAAGCAGAAATGACACTATTTTTAAAAATTTCTTTTTCATCTGATATGTTTCACCCTAAAACTGGAAATAGATAAATTCCTGCGCATCAAAACTGTGACCATAAGCACCAAATACTATAACAACAAACAGAAGAATAAATATTACGGCTCCCCTTACCCAGAAATTCTCTTTATCGGTTATGTTTTCAAAACGGATATTTTTTTTGCGTTTCATATAATCAACAAACAGAAGAACCGCCACGGAAATGAGCAGAATATTCATTTCCTGTCTCGACAGACCGATGTTATATATTGTTCCGTTTGTCAGCGCCCATGGATTAAAATGAGTGAACAGCCTTCCTATATATGAAAAGGCAACTCCGATGCTGTCTGCTCTGAAGAATATCCACGAAAAACATACAAGAGCAAATGTGCAAATCATTTTTGAAAGCTTATATGTTGTTGTTTCGGTTCTGAAATTCAGCTTCTTATTGATTTTATCTTTAAGCGGATGTATAAGCTCGCCAACCACCTGATACGCTCCGTGAAGACCACCCCAGATGATATAAGTCCAGTCCGCACCATGCCACAAGCCACTCACAAGAAAAACTATCATAAGATTCACATATTTTCTTATTTTTCCTTTTCTGTTACCGCCGAGAGGAATATAAAGATAATCCCTGAACCATGTGGAGAGAGAAATATGCCATCTTCGCCAGAATTCCTTGATTGAAAGTGAAAAATAAGGAGTGTTGAAATTGTCCATGAGTGTTATCCCCATAATCTGAGATGCACCCTGAGCAATTGTTGAATAACTATAAAAATCGCAATAAATCTGAATTGCAAAGAACACCGCACCCATAATGAGTTCATATGTACCCAACGCATAATAATTCTCAAAAACATTGTTTGCAACTGAGGCGGCTCTGTCGGCAACAATTACTTTCATGAAAAAGCCCCACATCATCAGCATAAAGCCTCTGACAATTCTTTCATAATTCCAGAGTTTTACTTCATGGATATTCTTAAGCTGATGCATAAGATTGCCTGACCTTTCAATGGGGCCTGCAACGAGCTGAGGAAAAAATGAAACAAAAAGAGCATATCTTAAAGGGTTATATTCCGCTTTGATTTCTTTTCGGTACACATCAATAACATATCCCAGAGCCTGAAAGGTATAGAAAGAAATACCGACAGGCAACAGAAAATCGAATTTATTGTCAATAACAGAAATATTAAATGCAGAAAGAACACCGTTTATATTATCAATTGCAAAATCAAGATACTTAAACAGAAAAAGAATCAGCAGATTAATTACAATTCCGCCGATAAGAACACCTTTACGCAAACGTTCCCACGTTTTACCTTCAACCTGTACTGTCTGATCAATAAATATGCCGCACAGGTAAGTCACTATCGTCGAAAAACCAATGAGAATTGCATATTTAGCATTCCAGCTCATATAAAAATAATAACTTGCAACAAGAAGCCAGATGTATCTTATCTTTTTCGGAATAATAAAATACACGGCAAGCACTATGGGGAAAAACAACATAAAATGTATCGAGTTAAACTGCATAGCAACTACCTTCAAAGAATAATTTATCGATTTTATTATAATACAAAAAAAACTCGAAATCAATAAAAAAAGAAAGACGGTGCAAATTTTCTGCACCGTCTTGTATTGGTTAAAAATTATTCACATTCTGCGATGAGGTCGTAGATAGCACCATAGATGTTTGATGCTGCTGTATCACCGAGTGATGTAAGACCCCAGCTGCTGTCAATTGTGATACCGTCGTCTTCAAGGTATCTGATTGTAGCATATGTGAAGAAGTTGTCGGGCATGATGTAACCGAGAGCATCGTTTACAAGGTCGCATACGATAACGTCTTCTGTGCCGAGGATTTCGTAAGCTGAATCAAGTACGAATTCATCCATGCTTCCGCCACCCTTGATGAGTTCTGCATATGTTTCACCGGGGCAAAGGATGATTTTGATGTCGCCCATTTCCATGTAGCCGACTTCTGTAACTGCATAGTAATGACCGTTCTTGTCATAAACCATCTTGTTGTTAGCAGCTGAAAGCTTACCGAGGAGTTCGTAAACACCGTTATCAACGGGAGCAAGATATTCGTTGTGAGCAACGTTGAGTACGGGAGCAACAACTCTTTCTTCAACTGTTTCTCTTTCGTACCAGGGAGTATATCTCTCATTATCTCTTGCAATAGCTTCTCTTTCTTCATCAACAAGTGTTGCAAGTCTCTCTTCGGGAGTCATTGTCATACCGAGAAGAATGTAGCCGAGTTCTTCACCGTAACGGATTGTTGACTCGATTCTGTCAAGCTCAAGACCGTCGTCTGATGCACCCTGATCTTCTGTGTATGTACCTACAGCACCCTGAAGGAAGATGAAGTTGTAACCGCCTTCATTGATGATCTGTTCTGTGTAGTAAACGAAGTCTGATGTACCGACTTTTGTACCGAAGCCGATTGTTTCGGGATGAACACCGAAGTTTGTGATGATTGTGCCCTGTGAACCGTCATCGGGAGTAAACATAAATCTGTAAAGGTCTTCCATCATGATGTCGGGAGCTGTACGGTCACGTACATATTCTGCTGCATTAGTTGTAGCATATGTCATTGTACCTGTTGTCATTGTTTCAAATGCACTCTTGACACATTCTGCTGTCTTATCAATGATAATCTGACGGAATTCATTGTCGATAGCGGGAGCAAGATTTGTTCCGCCGGTGAAAGCCTGAACAACATTTGTTAAAATCTTTTTAACTGTGTCGGTGTAGATACCCTGAGTATCAATACCGCTGTGAACGTGAGTAGCAGAGATATTGATACTTACAATGTTGTTTTCTGCTGCGAAATCTGCAAGAGCATCTCTGATGAGAGCTACGTCAGCATTTGCAAGACCGAGACAGTCGATAGCTGCAATAGCAACTGAACCTCTGCCGCTTCCGTCGTCAAGAACAACAACTCTTACCTTGAGGTCATCAAGGAGTTCTTCAAGCTTGTGGCTTACATCGTAGCCGCCCTTGTAGTATTTAACTTCGTCAAAGTCAGCAGGAACGATTGATGCCTGAGCATAACCGAGGCTCCACTGTGCATTTTCAGCGGGTTCATCAAGGAATTCGTCATGACCTTCCATGAATGTGGGCTGAGTGTAATTATCAGTTGTTTCAATAAGGTATGTAGGGGGGAAGAGTTTTACGATGAAATTAAGAAGACCGTCAACGACCTTATTAAAAATTGTGTTGAGTGTGTTTGCAACGCCTTCCATAAAGGGGTTACCTTCGTTTTCTTCAGCAACTGCAGCTGCTGATGCACCTGTTACACCTGTGAAAACAAGTGTAAGGCTGAGTAAGAGAGCAAAAAATACCTTTGTTCTTTTTTTCATTTTAAATCACAACCTGACTTTAAAATATAATTATACACACAGATTATAGCACCACTACATAAAAAATGCAATAGGGTGAATGGAGTTTTATGTAAATATTTTTTTAATATAACAAATCAGAATTTGTCGAACTGAAGTTCGACAAAAATTCTCAATTCTCAATGCGCAATGCGCAATTGTGGAAAGGGCTTCGCCCTTTGACCCATTTATATAATTCAAGCCCGAAGGGCTTCCGAAATTGCGAATTGAGCATT
>JAZSPR010000066.1:0-17213 GCA_045537555.1 Acutalibacteraceae bacterium
ATGAGGCAGACTATAAATACATAAGCTCCAATTTCTGTGATCTGCGTAATAATGAGTCTGTTTTTGCCCCGTATTACATTGAAGAAATCAGCGAAGATATGCAGATTGCTTTTGTTGGTATTTCAACTCCTGAAACTGTTACAAAATCAACTCCCGAATATTTCAAGGATGAAAACGGCAACATTGTATACGGTTTCCCGACTTTTGATATGCAGGATGATGTTCTTTGCGAAAATATTCAGGAAAGCGTTGACGATGCAATATCTGACGGTGCGGATATTGTTGTTGCTGTCGGTCATCTCGGTATTGAAGGTGTAACTGAAGGCTGGAGATCAACAGATGTTATTGCACATACAACGGGAATTGACTATTTCATTGATTCTCATTCACATCAGACTATAAACGGTGAAGTTTATAAAAACAAAGACGGTGAAGATGTTATTCTCGCATCAAGCGGAACCAAGTTTGAGAATTTCGGAGCAATAACTCTCGGTGCCGACGGTTCCGTATCATTTGACCTTATCGATCCCGATACCATTCAGGTTGAAAATATGTCTGATAGTGCAAAAACAGCATACAACGATGTTATGCGTTTGGTTGACAATGCTCGTTCTGAAATCAGTTTTCTTTATGATCCCCTCGGTACATCTGAAACAAAGCTCGTTGCCTATGAAGAAGACGGACAATGGCTTGTCAGAAAAGCTGAAACAAATGCAGGTGACTTTGTTACTGATGCTTATCGTGTAATGACCGGTGCTGATGTTGCAATCTGCAACGGCGGCGGTGTACGTGCTGAAATTGAAATCGGTTCTGTTTCACGAATGGATTTAATGAACATGAATCCCTGGAACAACGAAATGTGTGTTATTGAGGTCACGGGACAGCAACTCATTGATGTTCTTGAACACGGTATGCGTTCTTATCCCGAGTATTCAGGCGGATTTTTACAGGTTTCAGGTGTGACTTTTGAACTTGAAGCATGGAAAGAAAGCCCTGTTATTACAGATGTATATGGTAATTTTATGGGAATTGATGAAACAATGGAACGCAGAGTAACAAATGTTAAAGTTGCAGGCGAACCCATTGATCTTCAGAAGACATATACTCTTGCCGGCAGTGAATATGTGCTCACTCAGGGCGGTGACGGTCTGACAATGCTTGAAGGTGCAACAATTGTAAAGAATGAAGGTGTTCTTTGTGATACACAATTACTTATTAAATATTTTACTGATATTCTCGGCGGAAATATTACTGCAGAGCAATACGGCAATCCGAACGGTGACGGCAGAATCACAATAATTGATGTTGAACCTGAAATTCCCGATGAACCCGCTGACGATACAAATGACAACAATGACGGTGAAGATATCCACTTCTTGGGCAATATTATCAACATGATCATAAGCTTCTTCAATCGCATTATCACCTTCTTTGTAAGTCTTTTTAAATAATCATATAAAATAACACTAACCGTCGGGGGAAACCTCGGCGGTATTTTTTTAAAAAAACTTTGAAAAATTGTATTTATTAACAAAATGTTCATAAAAAAACCACCAAAAAGCCCTCTAAAAGTTACGCTTCTGTTACGCTCAGTGTGATATAATGCATTTGTAAACAAAAAAAATCCGAAAGGAGACAAAAACAATGAAAAAAACCTTATCAATCTTACTTACAATCTTAATGGTCTTCTCCGTGATGCCCGTTGTGGCAAGTGCTATTGATGCCGCCTATGAAATCGGATATGGCGAAACTCTGACTGTTACGGCTGCTGCCTATGGAGCTGAAGAAGGTGTATATGTTAAATTCGTGCCCGAAAAAGACGGCAGATATATATTGAAAGCCGAATCTGATGAGCTTGACACTTTATGCTATCTTTATGATTCCGATCTGGAGTTTCTTCAAGGGGCTGATGATGAAAACGGTATAGATTTCAGCCTTGTATATGATTTTATCGCAGGAGAAACCTACTACTTTGAAATTTCTACATATTCCGATCAGCCTGAAGAATTCAAAATCACACTTGTATGCGGACATATATATGAAGACGGTACTTGTACTGTCTGCGGAACTGTCTGTGACCATACGGAGACAGATTTCCTCGGCTACTGCCCCTGCGGAGATGTTTTTCTCGGTGTAGATATAGCAGACGGCGATGAACTTGAACACGATGATGCTGCATTTAACAACGAATCAGGCTGGTACAGATTTGTTCCTGAAGAAAGCGGAGCTTTTTGCCTTGAATCCTTTACCGATCCTGATGATGTCGGTGATGCTGTATGTGAACTTTATGGTGCAAACGGTGAATGGTTACATGTCAATGACGATCAGGATGAAAGCTATGATTTCAGGCTGATTTACAACTTTGAAGCAGGCGAAACATATTATTTTGAAGTCAGCAGCTATTATGAAGATGCTGTATTCACTATTAAATTAAACCGTGCAACTCATACCGCCGATGACGGCAGTGAGCACTATGTTGAATATGTTGCAGAAACCGAGTCAAACTGTATAGAACACGGTTACACCGAAGGTCTTTACTGTCCCGATTGCGATGAGTATGTATGGGGACATGAGGAAAAAGAGCTTTCATTGATACATAACGATTTTGATTGGGATGACATCTGCGACGACTGCGGTGAAGAAATCGTATATGAAGAAATCCCCGATGAAGAAGTACCCGATGACGACGGAAATGACAGCGGTGACGGTGAAACTCCCATCAGCTTCTTCCAGTATCTTATAAGTATGTTGATGGATTTCTTCAATCACATTATCACCTTCTTGGTAAGTTTGTTTAACTAAATTATATAACACAGACCGTCGGAGAAAACCTCGGCGGTGAACGTGAAAGAGAGTGATTAAAATATGGATAAAATCAAAAAAATACTTCTCGGTGCAGGTGTGATTGTATTTATCGCCGTCTTTGCTATCTGGATGTTCTCATCGGACCTTGAACACATAGAAGATACCAACGGTGCGGATAATTACACCTTACAGCAAATCACAGATTCCAACATAATCAATATGGATGTGGGATCTCTTAACGTCGGAAGGAAAAAGAGTGCTATATCTGAAACGGTTACTTATTCATCAAAAAAGTTCACAGGAGTTACTGAGATTTTTACGGAAAATATAGTGGCAAACCGATTTGACATAACCGTAAATCATGCCGCTGTGAATTCAGGCAACTTTAAAATGGTGCTTGTATATAACGATGAAATAGTACATGTATTCAAACTCAATGAACTTACACAGGAGTTCACTCTTAAAAATGTAAAAGGCACGGTTGCTCTGCGAATTGCAGGAGAGAGTGCAGATTTTATGTTTGATTATAATGTAATTTAAAAAACTGAACGGGTCGGAAATTCTGATCCGTTCATCTTTTGCTTTATATTAATCAAAATTATAAATCAAATATTAATAATATGTAATATTTATACAAAAATATTTACATTAGAACAATTAAATGTTAATATATAATAAGTATCAAACAATTGAAACGCAATCTGACAGAGAAAATATTCATAAAGCTTTTCGGCGAATATCACAGCCATTATGAAGAAATGCTCTCAACAGGAAGTCACGCAGGTTCAACCGTTATCGTGCACTCAACGAGCTTGTTGAAGAATATAAATAAGTTAAAAAAATCTCCTATGCCATATCTTTTCTGCACGGGAGATTTATTTATACAAGGAGAATTATCTATGGAAGTAAGACTTATTAAACCCGAAGAAGCCGTAGATTATAACAAGATATCTGCCGCATCATTTATCTGGAAATTCAATATAAAAGAGGATTCTCAGGTTGAAATGCCCGTTCTGGGGGCATTTCACGAAGGAAAACTTATTGCAGGTGTTGAACTGTTCGATTTTAAATGCAATTACTGCGGGAATATAATCAACACAGTTGTTTTAAGCGGAGTATGCAGTCAGCCTGAATACAGAGGAATGGGCAGTATAAGGGCAATTTTCGACTATGTTGCCGAAAAAGCCGAAGAAAACGACATTGTTGCAGGTTTCCTTGCTCCTTTTTCAATTTCATATTATGAAAAATTCGGTTTTGCAAACCTTAACCGAACTTTTGCAATAAGAGTTCCTTTTTCAAACCTCAGCCACATCCCTCATTGTAACGATGTTGAACTTTATACGGGCGAACAGCTCCAAGAACTTTGTGAACTTCACAACAAATGTGTTTTCAGAGAAAATCTGATGACTTTAAGAGAAGACAAAAAGCATTTTTGTGACACACCCTTTGAAAGTGCCGATTATACTTACATTCACCGCAATTCTTCGGGCGAAGCGGACGGATATGTTCGTTTTAAGGTAAACCGTCCAAATGATGTTACAGTTGAAGAACTATTTGTGCTTTGTCCCGAAGCACTTTACGGACTTGTGGGCTTTCTTCGTAACTATGACGGAATAACAAAGACTCTCAGAGTAAAAAAACAGTATCAGGGTTCACCTTTTGCATGCCTTGCAGACAGAATTACCGATGCATACTATGAATATGACAAAGGTGCTGCAGGAAGAATATACAACCTGAAAAAAATTCTTGAATGCAATGTTTATCCGAAAGAACACGGTAAATTCAGCATGCTCAGTCTTGATAATCTTGAGCGTAACAAGGGTATTTTTGATGTTGAATACGTTGACGGCAGAGCAACAGTCACAAAAAGGGAAGAGGGTGATTATGACATCGCTCTTACGGCACCCGCGGCGGCAAGACTTCTTCTTGCAGGCGAAGGTCACACGGCACAGACAGCTGTTTACATAGACGGTGTTACTCTTAAAACCGATGCGGACGACTTTTTCAGGGCTTTCCCTTACCGTGCAACGCGGTTTACGGACAGTTCCTGGTCTGTATAGAAATTCAAGGAAATTGACAAATATCATTAAGATAAAAACGAACCGAGTTCAGATGAACCCGGTTTTGTTTTTGTGATAGTGTTTTGTTGACTGACGAAAATACTATACTATGAATAAAATTGCTTTATTGCTTTTTCAGTTTATTGTAATTCTTGTTTCACCGTTTGAAATTACAGTCAGGGTCAGGGTCTTGGTTTCGGCATTCCATTCTGCTCTGCCTTTTGCACCGTTTGAACCCGTTGCATTGACACTCGGCGGAGCATCAAAGCCTGTCAGCTCAATGACCGTTGTTCTGAAATCGTTGGGATTGCTCATTTTGCCGCCTGCGGCATATTCACGCATAAACTGATCTTCGCTTTCAAGTCCGTTGCAGACCGCATCAGAATCAAGACGCAGGTTGCAAAGGTCAATTTCAATTTTACCTTCACTTTCATCGATAATTGCATAAGTGTGAGCGACTAATGTTGCATCAAGCTGAATTTTACTTTCAGGCAGAGTGTAGCTGACAGTCTGTTCGCTGTCAATTGTCTTGTTTTCGTTGCTGTTGAAAATGTAGATGTAGTCGTTTATGTCAAACAGCACACCGTCGCCTTTGTATGTTTCTTCATAATGCTTGTTGAAAAACTTTACTTTTATTGGATTGATGAAAAGGAGTCTGAAGAAATATGAAAAGTCGTTGAGAATTTCTGCTTCGGGAAGCACATCTTTCGGCTTTGAGTAAAGTGGAAGAATGGGCACGATATAGTATCTGCCCGTTGAGGGAACCCAGTCCTTTGTGCAGTCAAAAAGGATGTTGTTGAAGTTTTCCTGGAAGAATGTGAATGTATCGCAGTAAAGTCCCTGAAGAAGATGAGCATCGTTGCCTGTGAGGGCGGGGGAGTGTGTGGGATAAGTCATTTTATATGCGACTTTTATATTTTCTTTTACTTCGTCTTTACTCGGTACTGCTCCGTTCAGAATTAACTGATAGATAGGATAAAGTACATCGTGGAATGTGGGAGTGAGCACAACCTCGCCGTCTATAAAATGGTAAAGACCGCCGCGGCTGAACATACCTTCAATGGCATAAACGGTTGCACCGCCGACCATATCGGCAATCATATCAATGCCGAAAAGTGCAGGGGGATATTTTGCAGTTGTAAGAGGATCAGGTTCGTTGGGATGAACACCTAAATCATCATATTCAATAAAGCCTTCTTCGTACCAGAGGAAGTTTTCAAGGTTTACACCCCAGTTGCCGCATACATCATCAAGCCAACATCCTAAAATGTTTGACTGACTTGCAAAGTGTCTGCCGTGACCGTTGTGCTTATCCATGATGATGACATTCTCGCTGTTGCTCTTGAGAAGGTCGTAAAGCTCTCTGTCCTTGAGAATCTGATTTATGTAATTAGCTTTTTTGTAGTAAATGTATTCCATGTCCTGCCAGATGAACAGACCACCGTTTTCGGCACATGCACTGATGCAGGATTTGAGTCTTGCAAGTATGTTTTTGTTTACGCCGTTGTCAACAGTAACTGTATCATAAGCAAGTTTTTCGTTTGTGACACCGTTTGTTGAAAGTTCAACCTGAACAAAACCCATAAGTGAGGGATGCTCTTTGAAAACAGCAGAAAGCTCTTCCTTTGTGAAAGGATCACGCTTTTTGTTTGTGCTGTAGCATTCTGACTGACATACAATGGGTACTCCTGCTTCATCAGTTATTGTCAGAAGCTCGTCCCAGAATTCAAGCTGTCTTGCAGGTGTCATATCGGTTGTGCCTTCGTCAATGTAAATAACGGCAAAGTTTCTTATATCTTCGGGCAGGGCATGGTATGTCTTGATTGCATATTCCGCAAAGGCTTCACCTGTCTGAGGACCTCCCCATATGGGGCAGTTTCTTATCATGAACAGAGGATTTTCCTCATCCACATACATACGAAGTCCGTCAACCTGTTTTCTTGTTCTGATTTCAGTCGGTTCGTCTGATTTCGGGGGTATATCGACCATACCTGTGTCATAAGAAGTTTCCTGTGCGGAAATTTCAAACGGAATCATAACAAGCATTGATAAAATCAGAAGAAAGCATATTATTTTTTTCATAAATCTCGTCTCCATTGTTTCATTTTTGTAAATTTAAATATTTGCAAAAGTTCTTTCAATTACATTGTTCTGCAGTTCTTCGTCAATTTCTACGAAATAATCGCTGTATCCGCCGACACGAACAATAAGGTTGCGGTGGTTGTCGGGATGCACTTTTGCATCAAGAAGATCTTCGGGCGAAACAACCGTAATGGTATATTGCTGTCCGCCGCCCGCAAAATATGCTTTTGCAAGTGCAATAAAAGAAGCTTTACCTTTTTCGCTGTCAAACATCTTCTTTTCAAACTTATTCTGGAATACAAATCCGCTGCAGGCATCAGAATGATTGAATTTCAGAACGGATTTTATCTGTGCGGTAGGTCCGTTTGTGTCGCGTCCCGGCGTTGCGGCAATTGAGTCTGCAAGGAGAGGTTCTCCTTGCAGTTTTCCGTTAGGAAGTGCCGCCGTCTGACTCCCGTAGTCGGCTGCACGGTTGAATGTACTGCATCCGCCTGTGAACACTCCGCCTCTGTAGGTGTTATTACGCTTGAGAACGGTAAAGAAACGGTTGAGTGCACGTGCGGTTATTCTGTCAACATCTTCAATATCGTTGCCGAATTTTTCGCAGTTTTTAAAATCGTGAAAAAGCTGTTCATATCCCTCAAAGTTTGCATCCAATGCATCAATAAGCTCTGCCATTGTGTATTTCTTTTTATCAAAAACGAGCTTTTTGACAGCATAAAGACTGTCACCCGTATCGGCAATGCCCTCAGCTAAAATTTGTCCGTGGTTGTAAAGCGGACCGCCGTTTCTGTAGTCACGACCTTTTTCAAGACAGCCTTCAATCAGACACGAACGCAGGGGATGGGGTTGAAATACACCCCGCATATGTTGCCATCTGTTTGCACTGCTGCAGGAATTGTATGTTACGAACTCGAGCTGATCAATAAATGCACGTTCAAACCTATCGTAGGTTACAAAAGTTCTCGGGTCACCCGTTTCAATTGAGATTTTTTCGCCTGTCATAGCATCTGTGCCGTTGTGAAGTGCAAATTCAAGGCATTTTGTGAAAATAACTTCGCCGTCTTCAAGCCCCATATGGCTTTTGCCGAGAATATCTATCTGATTGCAGCCGTTCATACAGTAATCGTGACTGTCTTCGGGTGAAATGCCGATTTTTTCAAGTGCGGTACAGACAACATCATCATTGTATAGAGCGGGAAGTCCTGTTCCGATTGCGAGTGTATCTGCAATTGCATTCCAGAGCTTATCGGGAGTGTTTCGGTGAACACGGCAGGTAAGGTTCGGTGTATTGTAACGTTTCTTTCTTACCATGGCAAGAATATCATATGTAAGCTCGTTTGTTTCATCGTTCCGGTTCTCATCGCTTCCCGAAATGCAGAGATTCCATGAGCGATGATCACGGAAATAGTCCCACAGTCTGTCAAGAAGGTCAGTTATTTCTTCCTTATTTGCTGTTCTGCAATAAGACGGATACATATACTGGTCAAACCGACCGGGAGAATCACTTCCGTCAAGAGCAAAGATGAGCATGAATGAGCACATCGCAGACATAAAGTCGTAAGCAGGTTTTTTAGGTACTGTTTCAAATGATTTTGCCATACGAAGTAAAAATGCCTTGTCATCGGTATTTTTGCATTTTTCTGCTCGTTCAAGAGCTGCTTCACGATATCTTTCACCAAAGATGTCTATGGCATCAAGTGTATAAGAGCACGAACGGTAAAACCAATCTTCGTCAGGATGTTTATCACGGTTTTCGGAGATTATTGTACGTATATAATCGGTGCCGTAATTGATTATTCTGCCGTAATCGGGATTTGAATGTCCGCCCCAACCGCCGCCCCATTCGGCACCTGAAAGATTGAGTGCATCGGTAGTTTCGCAATTGAGCATTCTTGCCTTGCTTCGGAATATGTTTAATTCCTGAATGTATCTGTTAAATGTTTCTTTATGTTCGGGAAATTCCTCGGCAAGCTTTAAAATATTTTCATCGTTGAACCACAGTCCCTCGGAAGGACTGTATCCCGAACTGCCGTATTTTGTTTCAAATGATGTTTCGGGAAGCAACTGACGGGAAAATCTGATTTCAAGATTTTTCGCGGCATGGAGCAGGGCAAGACCAACTCTCTCGCCGTGTTCAAGGGTTTCATCGAGAAAATATCCGTAAAGGAAAGGATCAATCTGAGCTGAATTTATCATAGAAACACCTCTTCTATTCTGATATTCTCACGTCTGTGCCGTGAGAAGCGAACAATGTACACCAACGGGATATATTTGTTTTATCTGCATTGTTGTGAATATAGGGCGCAGATATACCGAGCTTTTCGGATTTTCCCGTACCAAGGGTATGATAAGGCATAATCTCTGCATATCTGTATTGCTCCTTATTCTTGTTAAGAAATGTCGATAGCATGGCAATATCTTCGTCGCTGTCGTTACAATCGGGGATTAAGGGGAGCCTGATAATAATATCAGCACCGCGTTCCATAAGATAATCAAGGTTTGACATAATATGAGTGTTATCTGCTCCCGTAAGTTTTCGGTGGCGTTCAGGGTCAATGCATTTTATGTCATAAAGGAATGTTGCACCTAAGTCTGCCACGTTTTTATAAAAGTCACGTGAACCGATACCACAGGTTTCTATGGCAAGAGAAATCCCTGAATTTTGTGCAAGAGTGAGAAGCTCCAGAGTGAAGTCCTCCTGATATGACGGTTCACCGCCTGTAACGGTAAGCCCGCCGCCCGACGTATCGTAGAACAGCTTGTCCTTTATGACCTCATCCATGACTTCCTGTGCAGTCATTTCCTTGCCGATAATTTCATTGGCATCGTTGAGACAAACTTCTTCACACTTGCCGCAACTGGTACATTTTTCACGGTCAATATTTATAATGCCATTCTCAATTGAACGTGCTGAACACACAGTAATGCATCTGCCGCATAATGAACATTTCTGTTTATTAAATGAAAGATTTGCTGTTTTTTTTAGGCCTTCGGGATTGTGGCACCAGATGCACCTGAGAGGACACCCTTTAAGAAACACGCATGTGCGGATACCGTCGCCGTCGTGTATGCAGAATCTTTGTATGTTGAATACTGTTCCCATTTTTTTACCCACATGTTTTTTATATAACTGCAAATTGATTTATATTACAATTATATCACGATATTTTGAATTTTTCAATGAATAATATTTATATATTGACTATTTCAAGTGTAAAATGCTACTCTGTATTGATTTTATTCTCCGTTATAGGCTCCGCGTGCCCAAAGAATCCATTTTGAGCGGTCAAGGGGGTTAACTCCTTGCCTTGGATTAATGTGCTCAGTATCGTCATTACATTCACGGTAACCGTGGAAGACCTGAGAAAGCACTGCCCTGCCTGAAGTGAGTGTTGCAAGTTTTTCAGGAAAATTCATTGAAGTTGCTACGGGAACAATTGCTTCAACGGTAATCATTCCCGAGCGGATAACAGGGCTGTCGTAATCACCGCCCATTTTTACAATTTCAGAGAATATCTTTCCGGAAAAATCTTCGGGTGCCGTAACACGGATTTTAAGGAGCGGTTCAAGAATTGTTGAACCTGTCTGAGTGAGTCCGTTCATAAATGCCATAGGTGTGCATACAAAGAAGTCGAGCGGATGTGTGTGGATTGTATGATGTTCTCCGCCTATGAGTGTGCATTTGAAGTCTGTTACTTCCCAACCGTAAAGCCCCTGTGAAATGCATTTGTTGAATGATGTGCGGATATGGGACTGATAACGGTAAAAACATTGATTATTCGGAAGTCTGCCGTGATATGAAACACCATAACCTCTCGGCATAGGTTCAATATCAAATTCAACAACAGCCCAGCAGGGCTTCGGCATGGTGTATCTTGAAAGCCCCGTACCTCTTTTCGTCGGGGTCTCTTTATAAATGACTGTCGGCGGAGAAAATTCTGCTGAAAGGTTGTATCTTTCTTTCAGAAGATTTGAAAGGACTTCGAGCTGAATTTTACCTGTTGTGCTGATAGTGATTTCCTTTTGTCCGTTTTCCCATTTTGCATCCATATAAGGTTCTTCATCTGATAATTCATTCATAGCGGCGGCAAGAGCAGGGATTTTCAACGGGTCAGCATCTGCAGGTGTTACCTTTACACGTAAAAACGGATTTACAAGATTCGCATTTTCACTTTGTTTCGGTGTACCGATATAAAAACCGTTTTTTGCAGACGGCAGACCGCATACAGCCGCAACATCACCGCTTCGGATGATTCCTGTATCGGTACTTTTTGCACCGCAGAATTTCTTTATCTGCGATACTTTCTCTTTAATTGGTTTTTTATCTTCAATTTCAACCGCATCAGACTGAGCAACCTGATTTTTTTCGGGAGCAAACAGTGGGACTTCATCTCTGTTTGCAATTTCACCGCCGAAAAGACGGATATGAGAAATCTTTCCCAATGATTTATCATGTTCAATCTTGAAAATGATTCCGCAAAGGTCAGCTGTTGCTCTTCGTGCTGAATCGGGCATATATTTTACAAAAATATCGGCAAGTTCTTTTACTCCTGTGCCGTATTTTGCACTTCCGTATACAACGGGGGTAAGTCTGCAATCTGAAATCTCTTTACGGATAATTTCTTCTGCTTTTTCTTTTTCAAGAACTTCATCACAAAGGAACTTTTCTGCCGCTTCATCGGAGATATCCGCAAGGGTTTCGGTTGCATTCATGCAGAATAATTTTTCATCGGGTATACTTACCGAACAATTTTCCGTTCCTTCATTTTCAATATGTGATAGAATAATATGTGTCTGTGAAGAAATAACTTCAAGTTCTTTTATAACTTTTGAAACGTCAGAGCCTGTTCTGTCAACTTTGTTTATAAATACAAGACGAGGAAGATTTGCGGTAACAAGTGATTTTAATATATTCTCAGTATGTGCGTGTATGCCTTCAACGGCAGAAACAATGACTATTGCATAATCAAGGGCTGACAAAGCTCGTTCAACTTCACCTGCAAAGTCAATGTGCCCGGGTGTGTCAATAATGTTGATATTCACACCCTGCCATGAAGTTGTTGCAGTTGCTGTTCGGACTGAAATTCCGCGTTGTTTTTCAACTGAAAGGCTGTCTGTTGCTGTTGTGCCCGAATCAACAGAACCGGCATTACGAATGGCACCGGTCAGAAATAAAAGTTGTTCGGTAAGGGTAGTCTTTCCCGAGTCAACGTGAGCAAGTATTCCGATATTATGAAAAATTTCAGCCACAGACCGTTACCTCCTGAAAGATTTTTTCTATTATAGCATTTTTTACCGTAATTTTCAACTTGTTCTCTTGCAAAAATAAAAACGGAATGCTATAATGAAAAAAAATGCTGAAGGTGATGAGAAAATGATTTCACGAATAATTGCTGTTATCATGAGCTTTGTTTCCGTATTGACACCTCTTTTTTCGCAGATTTCCTCTGAAATTAAGTTTAAAAGTGAGCTTGCAAAGGGTAATTATGAAAGTCCCTATATCGTAAGACCTCTTGATGAGATAACCGTAAACGGCGTTTCAATTGATGAATATTCAATTGTTACTCCTGACGGCGCTCTTTATGAAAATGCTGCAGAAACTCTTTACGATGAACTTTATGAAGTCAGCGGAAAAAAGATTTCAGAAGGTAATTCAGAGAAAAATGCATTTGTAATCAATGAAGCTCTCAATAATGATGACACTTTCACTCTTAAGGTTGAAAACGGTAATATCTATATCAAGGGTAGTGAAAATATCGGCATTTCAAGAGGTATTTCTGCTTTTTCAGATGAAGTTCTTCTCACTTCAGACGGAAGTTTTGATTTTACAGACGGTTTTGTGTACACAAAATCATTCACAGACTATGTGACATATGAAGATTTCGGTGCAATCGGTGACGGTAAAGCTGATGACCTTCTCGCTATTGTAAATACCCATGCATATGCTAATGAAAAAGGACTTTCCGTATTTGCAAATGAAACAGCTACATATTACATCGGCGGTAAAAGCAAAACTGCAACAATAATGACCGATACAGACTGGTCAACAGCACGTTTCATTATTGACGATACAGATGTTGAAAACAGAAGTTCATGGATATTCAATATTGCTCCTTCACAGGGTTCAAAAAATATAACTGACAATGTTGCGTCCTCTCTCAAAATTGATGCAACAAACATCGGCACAACTCTTGATGAAAAGAGCCTTGTTGTTCTTACCGATTCAAATGTCAAGAGATATATCCGTAAGGGGCTTAACCAGAATTCGGGCAGTAACCAGACAGATGTAATTCTTGTTGACGAAAACGGAAATATTTCACCCGATACTCCGCTTATCTGGGACTTTGATGCAGTAACAAATGCTGTTGCATATCCCGTCGATTCTGAAACACTCACGGTAAAAGGCGGTGTCTTTACAACAATCGCAAACGGTGCTCCTTCAGAATATACGTATTACACAAGAGGTATTCAGGTCAGACGTTCAAATACAGTTATTGACGGATTATATCACGATGTTGTGAATGAGGGAAAAACGGGTGCACCGTATTCGGCGTTTGTAAGCCTTTCAACCTGCGCTGATGTAACAGTTAAAAACTGCACAGTCACAGGTCATAAAAAGTATGCAACAATAGGCTCTGCAGGCTCAAGCGTACAGATGGGCACTTATGATATAGGTGCCGCAACGGCAGTCAATGCAAGTTTCATCAACTGTAATCAGACAAATGATATTACCGACGGTGATTACTGGGGAATTGCAGGTACAAACTACTGTAAAAATCTGGTGTATGACGGCTGTGCACTTTCTCGCTTTGACGCACATCAGGGTGTTCTTAACGCAACGGTTAAAAACTCTGTTCTCGGTCATCACGGAATAAAACTCATAGGAAGCGGAACAGCTCTGATTGAGAATACAACTGTTTTAGCAGAAGATTTTGTTGACCTTCGTCCCGATTACGGTTCAACCTGGAACGGTGACCTTATCATCCGCAACTGCAAGTTTTATCCGACAAGCGTTTCACTTCACATTATCAATGCGGAAAATTCAGAGGACCATGATTTCGGTTATACATGTTATCTGCCTCAGAGAGTAGAAATTGACGGACTCTATGTAAACAGAATAGGAAACAGCTATATTTTCAATATGGTCAACTCAAAGCATATTTTTGATTTCTATGATGCTGAATATCCCGTTGTTCCGCCTCAGGAAATTACAGTTAAGAATTTCAGTAATCTTCTTTTCGGCGAACTTCAGGTTTCAATGAATAAGGCGATATTCAAGGTTGAAATTTCAGAATAATTAAAGACCAGATTAAAACCTCCTTGTAACCATAGGAGGTTTTTTTCTATTGTCCGTTTTTTACGGACTTGTGCAATCTTTCAGGAAGGTTTTTATAATAAAAATTGTATTTTCAATAATTATTACTTGAAATACTGATTAACGGAATGGTATTATATCATCAGAACAAAAAGGGAAGAAAGTGACTTTTATGAAAGAGAACAGAATTCATATAGCATACGGTTTTCATGTCAATTGTTATCATTCATACCGAGGGGATACAAATGACAATCTCGGTTTCGGCTCCGATATCAGAATTATAAGAAAAATCCTTGACGTGCTGACCGGATTCAATGAAAAGGGGATTCCCGTTAAGGGTACGTGGGATACGGAGAATTTCTTCTCTCTGCAGAAAATTCTGCCCGAATATGCGCCCGATATCATTGAAAAAATGAAAGAGCGTGTTACAAAATACGGTGATGAAAATATCATTATGGGCTATAATAACGGTGCACTTTCCGCTATGACTGAGGATGAATTCTGTGAGAGCATTAATCTTGCAATCATAAATAAAGAGGGGAGCGGACTTTATGACATTTTCGGTGAATGCGAAAAAATAGTCCGTCCTCAGGAAGTTATGTTTACACCTTCTCAGGTAAGCCTATATAACAAACTCGGCATAAAGGCTCTCTGTCTGTATTACAGCTGTGTGCCCTTTGATGCATTCAGGACAATTATTCCTCAGCTTGACGACGAAAAGGCGTTTAATCCGCTCACATACACTTATAACGGCGAAAGCATGACCGTTATTCCCACATACAGTAATTCCGATGTGTGCGATGTGGGATGCCTCCGTGCATGGGTCAAAGACCTGCGTCAGAAACAGGAAAGAGGGCTTATCAATAAGGATTTATTCCTCTTTATCAATATGGATGCTGATGCAATATTCTGGGAAACAATCGACCTTAAATCTTTTACGGGCAAAATAGCAAACACAGACGGTATTCACGGACTTGTTGAAGAAGTTGCAGATTTACCCTATGTTGTTTTTGATACCCCCGGGGGATATATTAAAAATCACCCCCCTGTTGGCGAAATCAGCTTTACTCACGACACCGCAGACGGCAATTTCACAGGCTATGCTTCATGGGCAGAAAAGCCGTTCAACAGATTAATCTGGACAAAGCTTGAAAGAGCAAGAGCAATGGCGAAAGTCACGGCAAAAAGAGATTCTCTTTCCCCGTCGTTTGATAAACGTGTGCTCCTTCTTTCTACAACTCATTTCGGACTAGCAACCCCCGTGCTAAATATTCAGAGAGAAAAAACTGCACTTGAATTCGGCAGGAAAGTTATTGAAAAAGAACTTTCAGCAATGCCCCAAACTGAGAAAATTACCGTATATAACACAACTGATTCACTAATTCAGTGTGTTCAGGTTGAAATAAAGAAGAAAATATCTGATATATCATGTCTTACTGTCAATGCAAGATATCTTGATACTTTTACTGCGGTACCTACAGCAGATGATTGTTCTTCTGCATTTCTTATGCTGAAATTCAGAAGAAAACTCAAAAAATATGAACTTGAAATCGGATTTGACGGTAAAAAAGAAACACCGACTTTTAAGAATCTTCTTGAAACAGACAGAGTTTCTCTGATGTTTTCAGGTTCCGGAAAAATCTCTTTCGCACAATGTGACGGCAGACTTATCGGCAGAGGTGAATTCCTGCAATCTTTCATCACATACGATGACAAAAAGTATGAATTCAGAAATACCGAAGTTTCCCCGCTTTCCGTTGCAGGTGATGGTGAAGGTGTACGTGTGAAAGGTGAAATTCATTTACCCTATGAGCTTAAAGAAGGCACATTCACTTATGATTTCTTTAAAACGGAAATTTTTGATGCTGTTTATGTCAGAACAACCGTAAATTATCCATATACGGCAGAAACAACTTCAATTTCAACCGAAAATTCAGCTCTCGGACGATACACCGATATGAAATGGGAAGAAGCCGTTCCTTTCCAGATTACTCCGGATTTTGACGGTGATATTTCCGTTATAAAGAGAAACTTCATGGACGATATTTCTTCCTACAGAACGCAGAGTTTCCCAGAAAGTGACAAAAAGAATCAGAGTGTTGCATCCTTCAATCATCAGCTCACGGGCGGATTTACGGGACTTTATGACGAGAAGGGCGGTCTGATTATTGCTAATGCAAGACAGGTCCTGAATTCAATGGCACATTGTCCGATGCGTCTTGAAAAGGATAAGACAGTCAGAATGAATCCTTTCGGCACATATTACGGCAAACAGAGACACCATAACGGCAGAGCAAAAGATGAAATTCTTGAGGTATATACTCTCGTTGCATCTCAGGGGAAGAGTATTGCTCCCGCATATAACGGAAGCAGCGAAACAGCCGTGCTCGGACTTTACCCGTTGTCTGCTGAAGGACTTTCGGATGAAGAAAAAACAGAAATCTGTGCATTTGCCGACGGTGCTGTTGTGACGGCTCCTATAAACAGCGATGTTGCAACTTTTGTTAAAGATAATATAACAGTCAGAGAAGCCACGAAGGACGGAATAAACGAAAAAGACCTGAAAAGCCCCGTTATGACAGGTATTTCAGGAAACCTTTTCAATTTTATCACCAAAGGTGCAAAGGCAATAGGACATATTGTGATAACACAGATTAAGGCGAAGAGGAAACAATAATTTGTCGAGGTTTTTTAAATTGGCAATTAGCAATTATCAATGCGCAATTTCGGAAAAGGCTCCGCCTTTTGAACCATTATAATGGGGGTTAAGGGGCAAAGCCCCTTCATCAATTGCGAATTGCGAATTTCCAATTGGGCACCTCTAAAAACTGCATAAAAGCAAAAAATAATTGATAAAAACAAGCAGAATCAGAGTATCCCCCAACTACGATTAATTTTGTTTGATTTTTATCTACCAAGAAGGCAGAGTTGTGCCTTGGATTATGCTG
>JAZSPR010000058.1:0-4093 GCA_045537555.1 Acutalibacteraceae bacterium
TTTCGTTTCCGTGCTTCAAACTTTGTTTGCCCGAAAACTCAATCACTCCGCTGTTCTTCCTCTTCCCCAAAAAGTTTTTTGAACTTTTCGGGGACCCCGTATGAGGTGCCATTGCGGTTTTTTGCAAAAACACTCGGAACACAGTTCCGCTGATTTCATCAGACAAGGGTTTCACCCCTGCGACTTCGTCTACCCCAAATTAAATTTTTAAGGAGAGAGATAAAAAATAGCTTGTACCCATTTTCAAATATCAATACAAAAGCGGAGTGAAAACAAATCCGCTGTTGCAGGAGCTGCTTACCAAAGCGGCTCCAAACTTTTCTCGGAATATGATAACCGAACAAAAAATTATTTGCGAAAACAATATGAGGTTATCCATTCTGAAATTTTATTACCACCCAACGCACCTGAAAAATATTATGACAGAGAAACTTTGTGGAACTCCGCCGAGAAAGTTGAAACACAATGGAACTCACAGCTCGCCCGAAAAATTATCATCGCACTTCCGATAGAAATTCCGACCAACCAGTATGCAGAACTTGTCAGAAGTTATTGCTATGAGCAATTTGTTTCAAAAGGAATGTGTTGCGATTTTGCCGTTCACGATAAAGGTGACGGCAATCCGCACACACATATTATGCTGACAATGAGAGCGATTGATGAAAACGGAAAGTGGCTTCCGAAGTGCAGAAAGATTTACGATCTCGATGAACACGGAAACAGAATTGGCAGTCACCGTGAAGATATCGTTGGCTGGAACAAAAAAGAAAATGCAGAAATCTGGCGGCACGCATGGGAAGAAAAAGTAAATTATTATCTTGAGAAAAACAATCGACCCGAAAGAATTGATATGCGTTCTTATGAACAGCAGGGAATAGATTTAGTGCCAACCGTTCATCTCGGTCCCGCTGCATCGGAAATGGAACGCAGAGGTGAAGAAACAATTCTCGGCACTTTGAATCGGGATATTGTTAAATTCAACTCTGTGAGAAAACATTTACGAAAAGCACTTGCAGAATTGATAGAATGGATTGAAGAAATCAAGAAAATTCTTTCCGAACTCAAAGAAGAAAAAGAACCGACAATCGCAGATATTCTTATCGACTACCTGAACTCCCGACAAGAAGCTCACAGCGGAAAAAGCAGATATTATTACAACAAAGATTTGTCGGTTGATCTGAAACAAGTTTCTCAGATAGTAACATTTCTTCAGCAACACAACATTACTTCCGCAGATTCTTTATGGAAAATGATTGAAGATGTTTCTGAAATTCAAAGCCGTATCGACACCGCCGATAAAAGAATAAAAGAACTCAAAAAGGGAATTAAGTTTTTCGGTGATTATGCTAAATATAAATCCGTTGCCGATGAGTATGCAAAAAAGAAATTCGGCAGAGATAAATTCAAAACCGAACACAGCAAGGAGTTAAATTCATTCTACCGGGCAAAGCGATGGGTTGATGAAAACTCGAAAGCTACAACCAAATCATTGAAAACTGAACTCGAAAAACTTCAAACACAAAAAGCTACAGACGAAGCTTTAATCGAAAGCAATTACGGCAGCCTTGAAGAACTCAAACGAGCAAAATATATCATTTCAAAAGTTCTTGCAAATGTTAAATATCACGAGCAGGAAGAACCACGGCAAACAGCAGAAAAATCAAAACAAGAAACTATTGAATAGAAAGGAATTAACCTATGAAAGAAAACAACAACATTCGCTTTGATGATAACGATAATATCATCGCCCAAAACATATCCGCATATTGGATTCCTGAGTTGACAATCCACAAGGAAATCGGCGGAACACACTACACAGTTTTCGGTACATACGAAGGTGATGAACCCATAGTCGGAAAACTTGAACGCATAATGTCAAAAAATATTTCCGAAAAAATGGAGGAATCAGAATGACAAATCAATTTAATGATGATATAATTAACCCGACCAATCTTGTACAGACAGTTGCCCAATTTAAGGAGGATACAGAAATGTCAAGGGCAACAAATAAAATTACAGCCTTGTATTGCAGACTTTCACAAGAGGATGCGTTAGCAGGAGAATCAAACTCAATAAGCAATCAAAAAAGTATGTTGCTTACATATGCAAAAGAACACCGTTTTTCGAATCCCACATTCTTTGTCGATGACGGTTATTCGGGTACAAACTTTGACAGACCGGGATTTCAGGAAATGCTTGATGAAATCGTAGCCGGAAATGTTGCGGTTTGTATCACAAAGGACTTGAGCCGACTCGGAAGAAACTCATCACTCACAGGACTTTACACCAATTTCACTTTCCCTGAACATGGTGTCAGATACATCGCAATAAACGATGATTTTGACACAAGTGACCCTAACAGTGTGAACAACGATTTTGCGGGAATCAAAAATTGGTTCAATGAATTCTATGCGAGAGATACAAGCAGAAAAATTCGTGCGGTTACAAAAGCCAAAGGCGAAAAAGGTGTTCCGCTGACAGTAAATGTTCCATACGGCTATAAGAAAGACCCTGACAATTCGAAACACTGGATTATTGATGAAGAAGCCGCTATGGTAGTCAGACGAATATTTGATATGTGTATGGAAGGCAGAGGTCCGAGTCAGATTGCAAATCAGTTGACAACTGACAATATATTGAATCCTACGGCTTACAAAAGAAAGCAAGGAATCAATTCACCAAATCCTTTGTCTGAAAATCCATGTCATTGGAGCGTAAATACCGTTGTTAACATTCTCGAACGCAGAGAATACACAGGCTGTATTGTAAATTTCAAAACCTATACCAACTCAATATGGGATAAAAAACAAAGACAAAATCCCGAAGAAAATCAAGCGGTTTTCGAAAATGCTCACGAAGCGATAATTGATGATTCTGTGTTCGAAAAGGTACAGATAATCCGTCAGAACCGTCACAGAAGGACAAAAACCGGAAAAAGCAGTATGTTTTCAGGAATGTTGTATTGTAGCGATTGCGGTGAGAAGATGTATTTCTGTGCAAGCAACAATTCAAAGTTTGAGCAATCTTTCTTTGAGTGTTCCGTACATCACAAGCACAGAGATAAGTGTAAAATCCACTTTATTCGTTCCGTCGTTCTTGAAGATTTGGTGCAATCACATATGAATGCCGTTGTATCATATGTTGCAAGATACGAACAACATTTCAGAAAAGTTATGACCGAAAAACTTCAGCTTGAGAGCGAAGAAAAACTCCGAGTATGGAAGAAACAGTTGTCACAGAATGAAAAGCGAATCGCAGAGCTTGACCGATTGTTCTTCAAGATTTATGAGGATAACGCAAAAGGCGCACTTTCAGATGAAAAGTTTGAGATGATGAGCCAACGATACGAAGAAGAACAATTGCAGCTTAAATCAGAGTTGGTAACATTACAGGAAAATATCGAAGTACAGGAACAACAGACAGAAAATTTAGAACAGTTCATTCAGCTTGCATCAAAGTATGCTGACGGAGTTCCGCTTACACCTTATTCGTTAAGAGAACTTGTCAAAAGAATTTACGTTTCAGCTGCAGACAAATCAAGCGGCAAACGCAAACAGAGCATAGAAATAGAATATGACATTATAGGATTTATACCGCTGAATGAGCTTATGCAAAAGAAAACGGCGTGACCGAAGTCACGCCGAACCTTGAAAATATTCAATTTTCAGACTTTTAAAATGAAAACTGTTTTACGAACCCCGCCCATTCGGGCAGGGTTTGTTTTTAATCAATTTGACACGCAAAGAATTTGATTTTATAATAAATGCGATACAGAACACGGGAGGCGCCGTTTATGTCCGCAATATTGAAAGCAATAATTTCGGTTTTGGCTACATCAAAACCAAATCAATGGTTGACCATTTCAGGCTCTGCTAATGGCAGTATATAAATATCGGTGTTTATATTTAAATAATGAACTCCGTTTATCGAGCAATCGGTAAGCGGAGTTTTTGCGTTTTAGGCAGAAGTTGTAGTTATATTACACAACTTTTGCCTTTCTTTTCTGTTCAAAAAGTAGAAGTTTTGATTTTTCAAAAAGTTTTTGCGTAACATTTTACGATTTTCGTCATATATGTATGAAAACATTTTTATG
>JAZSPR010000014.1:0-12349 GCA_045537555.1 Acutalibacteraceae bacterium
TTTAAACAATAATTTGTCGAGGTCTTTAAATAAACCATTCCAAAGATAAACAAATTATGTAGGGACCGATGCCCACATCGGTCCGATTGCGTAATGTAATGGAGCAATAACGGTGGTACACCGTTCTGTTGCAACAACTCAATAAATCAATTTTTTCGTTAGACGGAAATCAGAGATTTCCGATTTGTCTTCGACAAATGCGGACCGATGTGGGCATCGGTCCCTACGATTGGTTTATTCAACTATCCCGATAAATTCTGATTTACAAAATTATTTCGCATGAAAGGTTTGTTATATATGGAAAACAACGAACAGAAAAAAGTAGTATTAAGTCTTATACAGCCCACGGGTACTCCCACTCTGGGAAACTATCTAGGTGCGTTTAAGAACTGGAAGTCAATGGCTCAGGAGTATGACTGTCTTTTCGGTGCGGCAGACCTGCATTCAATCACCGTAAGAACTGCTCCCGCTGACCTCAGAAAGAGAACAATTGACCTTTTTGCAATCCTTCATGCAATGGGTCTTGACCCCGAAAAGAATATAATCTTCTGTCAGAGCCACGTTTCTGCCCATGCACAGCTCGGCTGGATTCTTGACTGCTATACACAGTTCGGCGAAGCATCAAGAATGACTCAGTTCAAGGATAAATCAGCAAAACACGCCGACAATGTCAATCTCGGTCTTTTCACATACCCCACACTTATGGCGGCGGACATTCTTCTTTACAATGCAGACTACGTACCCATCGGTGCAGACCAGAAACAGCATCTTGAACTCACACGTGACATAGCAAACCGCTTCAACGGTCTTTACGGCGATTTCTTCAAGGTTCCCGAGCCCTTTATCGGCAAGGCAGGTGCAAGGGTTATGTCTCTTCAGGAGCCCGAAAAGAAGATGAGCAAGTCTGACACAAATCAGAAGTCATTCATTCTTGTTACAGAAGACCCAAATGTGATTGTAAAGAAAATCAAGAGTGCAGTTACAGACTCCGAAGCTGCCGTATATTACAGCGAAGACAAGCCCGGTGTATCAAATCTTATGGATATCTATTCCGCTTGTACAGGCAAGTCTTATGAAGCTATCACAGACGAGTTTGCAGGTAAGGGCTACGGTGATTTCAAAGCGGCAGTTGCAGAGGCTGTCGTTGAAGAGCTCAGACCCCTTCAAGAAGAATACCACAGACTTGTAAAAGACAAGGCATACCTTGAAGAATGCGCAAAGCTCGGCGCAGAAAAGGCATCAAGAATTGCCGACAGAACAGTCAGAAAGTGCATGAAAAAAGTGGGCTTCTGGCAGTATTGATATCAATAAAGACAACAAAACAGAGTCCGTCACAGACTCTGTTTTTTCTTTTTGTTTATGTAATTATACAGCCATACAATAAAAAGCAAAGCCGCTATTCCGCAGAAAACTCCGCATGAGTCAATAAAGACATCCCTTATCTGACAGGCTCTGCCGGGAACGAAATACTGATGTATTTCATCAGATACGGCATAAAGAACACCTGATGCGAAAGAAATCGGTATATTTGTCTTCGGCTTGAAATAAAATGAAACAAATACGGATGACAGCAGGAATCCCAATACGCAGTATTCGGCAAAATGAGCCGTTTTACGGACTATAAACACGCTTACATCAATGACTTTCTGAATCTCTTCATCTGTCAGGTCAAAAAGTGAAAGCACGCTGTATACAAATGAATCAGCCAATATGTCACTTTTTGCGTTTGATTCATCTGCATTATCGGCAGATAATATAAAAATAACAGCCATAACAAGAACGGTCAGAGTAATAAGCACCGTTCTGACGGCAATAAGTTTTTTTCTTTCCATAAAATCACTCCATGCCTATTATATATGCACATCACTTTTATTTCAATAAAAATATATAAAAGTATTGAAAAAAGAAACTGAATCGTTTATAATATAAAGGTCATTTAAATTGCTTGTGTAGCACAGTCGGTAGTGCAGCGCATTCGTAATGCGCAGGTCGTCCGTTCGAGCCGGATCACAAGCTCCAGAAACAGCAGTCAATTACGACTGCTGTTTTTTCATATTTTCAGCCTGTCTGTAATATATATCTGTATGGCAGGTGTTAATATGAAAAAAATAATTTCTCTTACTCTATTAATTACAGTTCTTTTTTGTTTTTCTTCTTGCAGTACGGAGACGAGACCCGACATACTTATGTTTTCGGAAAGGCTCGGGGCTATTGATGAACGGTACGGTTTCAGTTATTTTGATATGTTCATTTATGAAAACGAACACCACGTTTATCTGAATATCTGCAAAGAAAACGATGTTATGCTTTCTTTCACAACGGGCAATAACGCCAATATTGAAAATCTGACCGTAACGGCATTTTCAGACACAACTGCGACACAGGAAGAAAAAGAAGAGCTGAAAAAACTCTTCAATGCTGTTATTGATTCGTTTGCAATGCTCTCCGATAAAGAAAAGGAAGAAAAAGAAACATGCCTGAGTTATAACAACACAGACATGTATTTTACAGATGTTTATGAAACTTATTCTTCGCTCAGAAATAACTTCATTTTCTCATCCAACCCGACTTTCATGTGCCTTTACTGCGAGTATTATGAAGTGATGACAAATCAGAATTTGTCGAGGTCCCCTCGACAAATTCTTGAAAGAATAAATAATAATGAATAAAGAATAATGTTGGAAGGGGCAAGCCCCTTAAACTCCATTTATATAATCAAAGCCCGCAGGGCTTCCGATTTTATTATTTATTATTTCTTCTTTATTCTTTTTGTCGGGCAACAGCCCTACAAATTATTGTTTATCAAACCCTATTCTCTCATACCATTCCTTTGTTTTTTCATTATCTGTCATGAGATAAACTTCTTTACCCAATGACTGAGCAAGGGACAGCACAACTTTTTCACCGAAGCCCTGTTTTCTGCAGTTTTCAAGTGTTGCAACTGCGGAAATCACGGCAAGTGAGTCTGTTTCACCGCTTGTGAATGCAACCGAGACACATTTTCCGTCTTTGTAAATGCATTTGCCGTGAATCAGATTGTGCCGTATTTTGTGCGACACATCGGCATACCATTTTCCGAAATATGCTTTTCTGTTCTCATCTTTTTCAAACACAATATCGAATGCATCTTTCACGTTTTCCCCTGTTATGTCTTCGGCTGTATGTATTTCGCCGCTTGAATATTTAAGGACATACTCAGCCGTGCTGTAAGACACGTTTTCAGCACCGACAATCTGCGAAAAAAGTTCAATTTCGTCATGCAGAGAGTCGTCTTCGGTGCTTGCAAGAAATATTCCGTCAGAGAGTGAACATACTGCATTCATATTTTCGTTTTTATCTTCCGAATACCAGAAAAGTGCATCATCTGAGCTGATTCCGTATGTTAAAAAATTTGTATATATAACAGCGGCGGTAATTCTGTTTTCACAAAAGGATGAAAACTCTTTTATTTTATCATCTGTGAGAAGTCGTATCATTTTGCAAATTCACAAAGCATGGCTTCGGCAAGTTTTCTTACGTTTTCAATATCATTTTTATCACAGACACATGATGCGGAATGAAGATATCTGCAAGGTGTATTGATTGTGATTGTCTTTATGCCGTCACGTGATTTATGGATTGCACCAGCATTATTTCCGCCGGCAATAACCGTTTTGGGCTGAACCTTTATGCCGTTTTCTTCTGCAACACGGAATGAAGTATCAAAAAGATTTTTATTATAGAGCGTGCTTCTGTCCATGAATGAAACTGCGGCACCTTCACCGAGTTTACATACCTTTTTATGTTCGGGAACATCGATAAGGTCTGCGGCAGTTGTTGTTTCAAGGACAATTGCATATTCGGGAGCAATTCCGAAAGCCGAAGTTGTTGCACCTCTGAGTCCTATTTCCTCCTGAACGGAGAATGAAAAATATGCATCGTAAGGAAGATCGGAATTTATCATATCAAGCATAACGGCACAGCCGACTCTGTCATCAAGTGCCTTGCCCTTGATTTTGTTGTCACCGAATTCAACGAAATCAGACATAAATACACCCGTGTCACCGATTTTTATATATTTTTCGGTTTCTTCTTTCGATGAAGCACCAATATCGATATAAAGTGAATCGGCATCGGGTATTTTTGTTTTTTCATCGCCTTTTGAAAGATGAATGGGCTTTATTCCCACAACACCGACTGTTCCGTTATCAAAAACAATCTGTCTTGCAAGAAGGACTTTTGAATCTATTCCGCCCACGGGTGAGAATTTCAGCATACCGTCCGATGTGATAAAGGTTACAATCACACCGACTTCATCCATATGGGCATCAAGCATAACCTTATGTGATGCCTCATTTTTGCCTTTTTTGAATGCAATGATATTACCGAGTGCATCTTCGTGCCATTCGCATTTGCCGTCTATCTTTGAAATAATATATTCCCTGATTTTTGTTTCTCTGCCCGAAGTACCGCAAAGGAGCGAAAGTTTTTTAATTGTATCAAGCATTATTCTCTGCTCCCTTCTTTATAATGTAAGCCGCAATAATCTGAGCAACGGATTCAACGTCATCGAGATCGGCAACTTCTGCCTGAGTATGCATATTGCGGAGAGGAATTGAAACAAGACCTGTCTTTACACCCGTTTTTGTAACGGAGATAACATCTGCGTTTGTACCTGTCTGTGAAGGGCAGATTTCGGTCTGATATTTTATACCGTTTTCTTTTGCAAGAAAAATGAGTTCTTCACTCATTTTCTGAGAAAGTGACGGTGAAATGCAGATCATACCGCCTTCACCGAGCTTGCCTGCCTCCTGTTCCGATACACCGGGAGCAGTCCCGAAGCTTACATCAACGGCAATTGCCTCATCGGGTGAAATACCGAATGCACCGGTTTTTCCGCCGGCTTCTGTTGTCTCTTCCTGAACCGAAAACAGAACGGATACTTTTACGGGAGGATTCTTTTCTTTGATTATATCAAGCACACGGAGAAGTGCCGCCATGCCGATTCTGTCATCGAGTGCGGCACCCGTGATTCTTGTGCCGATAAGTGAACGTACGGGGGAGTCAATTGTGATTCTGTCACCAACTGAAACGATACTTCTGAGTTTTTCATAAGACATTCCCGTATCAACAAAAATATTATCAAAAGACGGAGCTTTTGATGCATCTTCTGCCTTTGCAAGATGAGGCGGAGTACTTGTGATTACACCGTAAACGGGCTCCTTACCCCATACGGTGACTTCTGCGGCTGAAAGCACACGGACATCCGCACCGC
The DNA here is from genome assembly GCA_045537555.1 of Acutalibacteraceae bacterium. Lineage (GTDB taxonomy): Bacteria > Bacillota > Clostridia > Oscillospirales > Acutalibacteraceae > UBA1081. The sequence continues at coordinate 5,255 of JAZSPR010000014.1, forward strand.
CGCATTTATCAACACGAAGAAAACCCGATTCATCTACAGCAGTAACGATAAGCCCTATTCTGTCAAGATGAGCATCAAGCATAATGTGAGTTTTTCCTTCACCCACCGTGCCGATAATACTGCCGAGAGCATCTCTTCTTACATCTGCATATTCACCAAGCAGTTTTTCAGCAACTGAAAGCACATGACATGCCCCCGAAACACCTGCACCCTGCGTTAACTGTTCACATATTTTTCTGATATCCATAAAAACACCTTTTACATTTAATATATACTATTATATTATATCTGACAGAAAATGCAAGGAAAAACAATAATTTATGGAAGAGTTAGGAGTTAGAAGTTAGGAGTTTCGGAAGCCCTGACGGGCTTGTTCCGCTTCGCTCTATATAAATAGGGGTTAAGGGGCTTGCCCCTTCCTTAACTCCTCACTCCTCGTTCCTAACTCCTCACTGAATAATTTGTAGGGCAACAGCCCTACAAATTTTTGTTTACAGATCATCCGCATCCTGAACAGGGTCTTCATCATCTGCATCTGCTCCCGAATAACTTCCGAGTGTATCGCTGAAAATCCCTTTTCCGTCTGTACAATTCCATATATCTCTCTGGTTTACGGGATAATGTTTATTTATTTTCTTACCGTTTTTATCATAAGTGTCCATAATAATTCTCCTTTCAGAATATATTGTTACCGTAATATGCTCTTTTTATTAAGTTTTTATAACAGTTTGTTAATAATATTGACTTTAGGAGAAAATATGAGTAAAATATTAACGAAATAGGCAATAATCTCTCAATTGTTTACAATTTGTTTAATTTGCATTCTGTTTTCATATTTATTACATATAAATATGTCAAAATGACGAAAATATTTTTATTTTATTTTAACGATTGACAAATTATCAAAGTTGGAGTATTATTAGCATAGTAATGTAAGTATATCTTACTTCATTTTGTATTATTATTCTTTGTTTTGAAAGGATTGTTTCTTTATGAAAAAATTATTTGCAGTTCTTATGGCTCTTGTATTTGCTCTTTCTCTTTCAGTAACATCATTTGCTGCTGATACAGAATCAGGTGAAATCTCACCCGCTTTTGCAGATTTCGACCCCGCAACAATAATGGATATGTTTGCAGGTATGGATCTTAGTGCTCTTACAGGTGCTTTTGAAGGTATGGATCTCAGTGCTATCACAGGTCTCTTTGAAGGTATGGATCCCGCAATGCTCACAGGTCTCCTTGGTGACTTGGATCTCAGCGGTCTTACAGATATCCTTGGTGGTCTTGACATCGGCGGTCTCCTCGGCGGCGGAAGCACTCCCGAAGAAACAACAGCTGCCCCCACAACTGCAGCCCCCACAACTGCAGCCCCCACAACAGCTGCCCCCACAACAGCAGCTCCCACAACAGCTCCTTCAACAGGCAACAACACAGGCAAACTCCCCCAGACAGGTGACAACGGCATGCTTTCAGCATTCGCAGTTTGCGCAGTTGCAGCAGGTGCATTCATCATCCTCAGCAAGAAAAAGGAAGCTTAATTCAATAAGTAAAATGAAAGCGACAGTTTCGGCTGCCGCTTATTTTTTTGCATAAAAATCGTCATTTTGTTAACAATAAACACATAACGAAAGGACGGTTTTTAATTTGGAAGAAAACAAAATAATTTTTTCAATGTCTGACAAAATGAAGAAATATTCAATTATCACATCATGCGTTGTAGTCATTATTGCAATCATGGCTCTTGTTATAACAAACACAACAGAGAAACCTGATACAGCGGAACAGACAACCGCAGGTGAAACACGCGGTGTTGAAGTGAAAGTAACAAATATTCCCGACAACAGAATTTATGAAACAATTATCGTTCCTGCAACAGAGATGCCCACAGAAAAAGCAACGGAAGAAACAACAACAGAAACGACAACAACTGCCGCCCCCGCATCATATGCTTTGCCCCTCGGAACTGATATGGGCAAGGATTTCAGCCGCGGAATTCCCGTTTATAACGATGTTATGGCTGACTGGAGAACTCACGACGGAGTTGATTTCAACGGCGCATACGGTGACAGTGTGAAGGCAATTGCAGAAGGATATATCCGTGATATTTATACCGATGAAATAATGGGACCGACAATCGTAATTGACCACGGTGGGGATGTTATTGCCGCTTATTGCGGTGTTGAAGCATCTGAAGAGCTCAAAAAGGGAATGCATGTTGATAAGTGTGACAAAATAGGAATTCTCAGCACAATCCCCTCAGAATCAGATGCAGAACTCCCTCACCTTCATCTTGAAATCAGCGTTGATGGCGAAATCTCAGATCCGCTTGAAGTTATGGGATTGTATGAATAAAATCAGCTGACTCATATGAGTCAGTTTTTTTAATTGATGTATCAAAAAAATCCTTGACAATAAGACTGTTGTGTTATATAATCAGAACAGATGTTCGTTAAATTAATTCTTGTATACGGCAAAATTATATGTTATAATATAAAAAACTTTTATTATAAAAATTTCTCTAAAAAAGGTGTTTCTTATGAAAAAATTCATGGGTGAAGATTTTCTTCTTTCAACCGAAACAGCAAAAACTCTTTTCAAGGCATGTAACGCAATGCCTATCTATGACTGGCATTGTCATCTTTCTCCCAAGGAGATTTATGAAAATAAAGAGCCTGTCGACATAACAGAACTCTGGCTCGGCGGTGACCATTACAAATGGCGTGGCATGAGAAGCTGCGGTATTGACGAAAAATACATCACGGGCGATGCTTCAAACTACGAGAAATTTGTTAAATGGGCATCTGTTATGAATTATTGCATGGGTAATCCTCTTTATCATTGGACACATCTTGAACTTCAGAGATATTTTGATATTGACACTCCCCTTTCACCCGATACTGCAGACGAAATATGGGAAAAGGCAAATGCAAAAATCAAAGCAGGCGGTTTCAGACCCCGTGACCTTATCGCAAAGTCAAATGTTGCCGCTGTATGCACAACAGACGACCCTGCAGACACTCTTGAATATCACAAACTGATTGCTCAGGATGAAACAGTAAGCTTCAAGGTGCTTCCCGCTTTCCGCCCCGACAAAACTCTTTATATTGAAAATCCCACTTTCATTCCCTGGCTTGAAGCTATGGAAAAAACTGCAGATACAACAATCGACAGCTATGCAAAACTCAAGGAAGTACTTGTCGACAGAATCAATTTCTTTGAAGAAATGGGCTGTAAGGCAACAGACCACGCATTTTCTTATGTTCCCTGCGTGAGAGCAACAGACGAAGAACTTGAAGTGATTTTTGCAAAAGGTAAAAAGGGCGAAAAACTCACTCAGACTGAAATTGATAAATACAAGACAGAACTTTTCCGTTTCCTTGCAAAGGAATACTACAAAAAAGGCTGGGCAATGGAAGTACACATCGGTGCAATGCGTAACAACAACACTCTGATGTTCAATAAGCTCGGTCCCGATACAGGATACGACTCAATCGGTGACTGGAACATTGCGGAAGGTCTTTCACGCTGTCTTGACTCACTTGCAGAAGAGGGCATGCTCCCCAAAACTATCCTTTTCACACTCAATCCCAAGGATAATTATGTTCTCGGCACAATGCTCGGCAACTTCCAGAATTCAGATGCCGAGTCAAAGATACAGTTCGGTTCTGCATGGTGGTTCAACGACAATATCGACGGTATGCAGACACAGATGAAGGCTCTTGCAAACCTCGGTATGCTCGGCAAATTCGTCGGCATGGTCACAGACTCACGTTCATTCCTTTCATATCCCCGTCACGAGTATTTCAGAAGAATTCTCTGCGAGCTTGTGGGTAACTGGGTTGAAAACGGTGAATACCCATGGAATGAAAAGGTGCTTACTGCAATGGTGCAGGACGTGGCATTCAACAACGCAAAGAATTACATCGGAATGTAAGGTGGTATTATGGCAGAATTCACATACGGTTTCGGTTTCAGACCGAAAGAATATATAGCAGAAAGTCTTCTTGACCTCGTCGGAAAAACGCCCATGCTTAAAATGAGCCGTTATCAGGCTGCGGCAGGGGTTGGCGGGAATATTCTTGCAAAGCTTGAATATTTCAATCCTTTGGGCTCTGCAAAAGACAGAGTAGGTGTCGCTATGATTGAAGACGCCGAAAGAAAAGAACTCCTTAAAGAGGGCGGAGTCATCATTGAGCCCACAAGCGGAAACACGGGTATTGCCCTTGCTTTTGCATCTGTTATAAAGGGCTATAAACTCATTCTCACCATGCCCGAAAATATGAGTGAAGAGAGAATGAAAATGCTTAAAGCCCTCGGTGCCGAGCTTGTTCTCACACCGAAAGAACAGGGTATGCAGGGTGCAATCGACAAGGCAAAGGAACTCGCATCACAATATGAAAATGCGTGGATTCCCATGCAGTTCAACAATAAAGCAAACCCCGACATTCACAAAATAACAACTGCTCAGGAAATTCTTCACGATACCTACGGCAGAATTGATTATTTTGTTGCAGGTGTCGGCACGGGCGGTACTCTCACGGGTGTTGCGACAACTCTCAAAGCATTCAATGACAGAGTTAAAATCGTAGCAGTTGAACCTGCATCATCACCCGTTCTCAAGGGTAGGGGGCCTGCTCCACACGGTATTCAGGGCATCGGGGCTAATTTTGTTCCCGAAGTGCTTGATACTTCACTTATTGATGAAATCATTGATGTTTCCGAGCAGGAAGCATACAATGCGGCAAGAACAGCGGCTAAGACAGAAGGTCTTCTTATGGGCATCTCCTCGGGTGCGGCTCTTTTTGCGGCAACCGTTATTGCAAACCGTCCCGGAAACGCAGACAAGAATATTGTGGTACTTTTCCCCGATTCAGGCGAGAGATACCTTTCAACCGATTTATTTGATATCTGATTATGGACTTTTCGACCGACATTAAATATATAAAAGGTGTAGGCGATGTTGTTGCCGGGCTTTTCAGGAAGCTCGGCATTTTCACAGTCGGCGACCTTATTTTCAATTTCCCCCGAGACTACGAAGACTGGAGCAAAATCACAAAAATTGCCGATGCTCCTTTCAATGAAACATGTTGCATAAAGGCACGAATAACAATTGCACCCGAAGGAATGCGTACAAGAGGCGGTCAGATGCTTTTCAAAGCTATGGCAACTGACGGCTCGGATTTTCTTCTTGTAACATTTTTCAACAATAAATATGTTGTGAATCAGCTTTTTGAAGATGAAGAATATCTCTTTTTCGGCAAAATCAATCAGCAGATTACGGGCGGAAAAGAAATGCTTTCTCCGAGATTTGTGAAAATCGGAGACAACGAAAAAATACACCCGATTTACAGACAGACCGAGAAACTCACAACAAGAAAAATTGAAGCTGTCACAGCAAATGCTTTTGCTGCAATTTCAGGCGGAATAGAAGAAACTCTGCCGGAATATCTTATAAAAAAATACCGTCTGATGGAGCTTGAAGAAGCTCTCAGAACCATGCATTTCCCCGAAAATGACGAAAAACTCCGTCTTGCGAGAAGAAGGCTCATTTTTGAGGAACTTCTCGGCATGCAGTTGGGGCTGATTTTCCTCAGAGAAAGAAGCAGAAGCAGTACATCAGTAAGAATTCAGCACGACAAAACCGAGGAATTCTATGCTTCACTTCCCTATTCGCCCACAAATGCACAGAAAAGATGCATCAGCGAATGCATTGAAGACATGAAAACATCAAGACCGATGAACAGACTTCTTCAGGGTGACGTCGGCTCGGGTAAAACAACCGTTGCGGCGGCACTTATACATAATGCTGTGGAAAACGGTTATCAGTGCGCTCTTATGGTGCCCACGGAAGTCCTTGCGGAACAGCACTTTAAGTCGCTTTCAAAGCTTTTCGGCGACAGAATAAATATTGCTTTACTTACAGGTTCCGTGAAAGCAGCAGAAAAGAAAAAAATAAAGTCAGCTCTTGCCGAAGGCAAGGTTGACCTTGTTGTGGGCACTCATGCAATTATAAGTGATGATGTTCAGTTTAAAAAACTCGGCTTTGTCATAACCGATGAACAGCACCGTTTCGGCGTAAATCAGAGGACGGCACTTGCAAAAAAAGGACTCAATCCCCACACACTTGTTATGTCTGCAACGCCCATTCCCAGAACTTTAGGACTTATTATTTACGGTGACCTTGATATCTCGATAATTGATGAACTTCCCAAGGGCAGACAGCCGATTGAAACTTATTGTGTAGGTCCCGAATACAGAGAAAGACTATATAAATTCATAAAAAAGCATCTTGACGAAGGACGTCAGGGGTACGTTATCTGTCCGCTTGTTGAAGAGGGTGAGACAGAAACTGACCTTATTCCTGCTCAGGAATATGCCGAATATCTGCAGAACGAAGTTTTTATAAATTACAATGTGGGGCTTCTGCACGGCAAAATGAAACCGAAACAGAAAGATGAAATCATGCGTAAATTCGCAGACGGTGAAATCGAACTTCTTGTTTCGACTGTTGTTGTTGAAGTCGGAATTGACGTGCCGAATGCGGCAGTTATGGTGATTGAAAATGCCGAAAGATTCGGTCTTTCACAGCTTCATCAGTTAAGAGGACGAATCGGCAGAGGACAGTTCAAATCAACCTGTGTACTCATTTCGGGAACGCAGAGTGAAGACAGTAAAAAGCGTCTTGACGTTATGTGCAAGACAACCGACGGCTTCATTATTGCCGAAGAAGACCTGAAACAGAGAGGTCCCGGTGATTTCCTCGGTTCAAGACAGCACGGTCTGCCCGAGCTCAGGCTTGCAAACATAGTAAACGACACAAAAATACTTTATGCCGCACAGAAACAGGCAGAAGATATCCTTTTTGCCGATCCTGAACTTACCTTGCCCGAACACAAAAAATTGCGTGAATCAGTTGAAAAGATGTTCGGAAAATTTGGAGAAGTGGGAATTAATTAAACAATAATTTGTCGGGCTCTTTTAAATTCGCAATTCGCAATGCTCAATTCGCAATTTCGGAACACCTTACGGTGTTGATTTTATTAAAATTGTGCGATAAACCCAGTAGGGTCGCCCATCGGGCGTCCGTCATAGGAA
>JAZSPR010000131.1:0-8337 GCA_045537555.1 Acutalibacteraceae bacterium
TGACGGCCCTTATAAATAAAAGTTCACATTAACAAGAAAACCATCGGTGACAGGCCGATGGTTTTCTTAATCTGTCGCACAGAACTCCCTATATACAAGTCGGAGGCCAAGCGGTCTTAGGAAGACAACTCTGCCTTTCAACTCCTTGGCTCACAGAACGACATGGCTACGATCCGACTTGACGGCCCTTATAAATAAAAGTTCACATTAACAAGAAAACCATCGGTGACAGGCCGATGGTTTTCTTAATCTGTCGCACAGAACTCCCTATATGCAGCCAATTCTAACCATTGTTGGTGGTTCTGCATCCCATCGAATTGTTACCAAGCTGAGATTTTCAGCGGCAGAGATGGTTTTGTTATCGTAATTGCCTGACGGTGCTCTGAAGAGCGTAGGAGAGTGACCTGTGATGTTTCTGACCGTTTCATTGCATTTCTGAATATCAAGCATAATATCCTCATAATTCATTGACGGCATATCCTTGTGGGAGTATGAATGATTGCCGAGTTCATGTCCTGCATCATAGATTTTTTGCACTTCTTCTATATAATCATCAGCCCATGAGCCTAAAAGAAAGAATGTCGCTTTGACATTGTACTCATCAAGCGTTGCAAGAATTGAATCAATATCCGAATTCCCCACAGCACAGTTGAAAGTCACCGCAACCTTGTTTTCAGTTGTGTCAACATTGTAAATTGGAATCATTCTCGCTTCTGCAGACACTGCATCAGACAGTGTGTGAGCAGTTAAAAATATTCCGAAAACAACTGCAAATATAACAACCATTGTGATAATTACCGACTTTAATTTGACAGATAAAATCTTCATATAAACACCTCGGTAATTTATATGCTAATTAAGGTGTTATGATTAATTAAACAAACGCAACGCAGCAGGTGTATCCCTTGCTCTTCGCCAAAATCCTACGCTTGTATTGATACAAAGGCGTAGGATTATTTTTCATACAAATAAAATCAGCATTTTTATGCTGTTACAAAATCGTAAAAAATAAAAATTTTTCCATCAGACATATTGACAATATTTTAACGCTGTGTTAATATTGCTTTGTAAATTAAACCACGGTTCACTTTGTGGAGTGTTTCGAAGAGGAAGTGATAATTTGGCGAATGTAAGAAGTGAAGAAGAAAGCAGAGAATTACACAGAAAGATTCTCACAGCCGCTACGGCACAGTTTATGCAGAAAGGCTTTGAGCGTACCACAATAATGGACATCGCAAAAATGTCCGGTGTACCTAAAACAAAGATACTTTATGAAATGAACAGCAAGGAGGAAATTCTTGTTCATCTTGTGACGAAATTCCTTGACGGAGTTACGGCGGCTTCCGATGCTGTTTCAAAAAAGCTGACCGATGACAGGGTGCTTATCTTCATAGCCAACGAGGTTTTACAGCTCTATATGGCTGAAATGAATGAGGATATGCGAAATCTCTACCTTGCCGGCTACTCTATGCCGAAAACCAGCGAGGCGGTGCTCAAACGAAGAGCCGAAATGATGCACGAGCATTTCAGTTTCAGATTTCCCGAGCAGGAATTAAAGGATTTTTACGAAATCGAAATCGCTTCAATGGGAATAATGAGAGCATATATGACCGTTCCCTGCGATATGTATTTTACCATAGAGGCAAAAGCAAAAAGGCTCGTAACAATGCTTCTGCTGATTTATAAAGCGGAAGAAGGAAAAATCAACGAAGCAATTGAGTTCATCGGTAAAATAGACTTTGAAGCGACAGCAAAAAAAGCTGTGGAAAGTGTATTCAATGAACTTGAAATAAAAACTGATAAATAATCCCCGAAAGGAGATAAAAAACTATGTCAAAAACTTTAAAGAAAACCTTATCAATCATTCTTACAGTCTTAATGATTGCAACAACAATTCCTTTTGCCTTTGGGGCGGAGGCGGAGTATGAAATTAAACCGGGCGAAAGAATAACAATTACTATACCCCAAGACGGTGAAGGATCTTATGTTTATATCAAGGTTGTTACTGATGTCAGCGGTATGCATACATTTTTATCTTATTCCGGTGAAGCAGGCGACCCATACGCTGAATTTTACGATGAAGATATGAATCTTATAAACAGCGACGATGACGGTAAGGGAGATCTCAATTTTAAACTGCAATATGAACTTGAAGCCGGAAAAACCTATTATTTGGGTGTCAGAGATATTCAATTTGACACTGAGCGAGAATGGGATGTTGTACTTTGCAACGATGTCACCCATATAGGCGGCACACAGACCTGCAAGGGCTATAAGTGTGAGATTTGTGAAGCTTGGTACGGCGAAGCCGGAGAACATGACCTTGACAGTGAACAGACCTGCCTTGGTTATTATTGTTATTTCTGCGAGGAGTACTGCGGTGAAGCAGGTGAACACGACCTCAGCAACGAGCAAACATGTCTCGGATATTATTGCTATTTCTGTGGCGATTATTACGGTGAAGCAGACCCTGATGCACATAATTGGAACGGTACATATTGCGACATCTGTGATGAAGAACACGACCACACAGGCGGCACACAGACCTGTAAAGGCTTTAAGTGCGAAGTTTGTGAAAGTTGGTACGGTGAAGCCGGAGAACAGCACGATTTAAGTACAGAGCAGACCTGTAAGGGTTATAAGTGTAATTTGTGCTATCGTTATTTCGGCGAAAGCGGAGAACATTCTTCTTCTACAGAGCAAACCTGCATGGGTTATTGGTGTGAATTCTGCTATGAGTGGTTCGGAGAGGCTGATACAAGCAAACACGGTTGGTCTTACGGCTATTGCGATTATTGCGATACAGAATATCCCGTTGATGAAGAATGCTCTCATGATTTGGACTATGACGGTGATTGCATAATCTGCGGATATCAATGTCCTCACGAGGTACTTGAAAACGGAACCTGCACAAATTGTTCTTACTCATTACCTTTCTCACTTACAACAGGCGAAACCGTAACCTATCACGGTTCATTCCCTGATGCATTTTACAAAGCAGAGGACGGCAGTATAATTAAACTGCTTAGAAATTATGATGATTACAACAATGTCGAAATAAACAAGGCTATCATACTTGACCTTAACGGAAAAGAATGGATACAGCCCTCAAGCGGCGGCTTTGATGTAACTGCCAATGCTACCTTTACCGATTCTGTCGGCGGAGGCTATCTTAGTTACAGTCTTAATCTTTACTCTCCTGTTACAATCAGCGGCGGTACTTACAGATATATCGGTATACATCACGAAACTGATGACATGATAGGTGATTATCTTGCTGACTGTTATGCTTGTTTTGACCGTTATACTGACGAAATTATCGATGCAGACAATGCAGAATATGTCCTTGGTGCAACAATCAAGTTCAGTCACAAGCTCGGTGAACAGACCTGTAGGGGCTATCAGTGCGAAGATTGCGGTGAATACTTCGGTGAAGCAGATCCCGACGCGCATATATGGAGATTCGGTGAATGTATAGTTTGTGAATATGTCTGCGAACACTCCTTCACAAAATATACCGAAAAAAAAGTCCCCACTTGTACCGAGGCGGGTAGTGAAATGGCGCCCTGTGACTACTGCGATGCTGTGGATGTTAATGAAATCCCTGCTCTTGAGCATAACCCCACAAGTCACGACTGCAGAGGCTACTACTGCTCCGTCTGCCGTAGCTTTTACGGTGAACCGACCGACCATACACTTCTTGAGCAGATATGTAAGGGCTCATGGTGTACTGTCTGCCGTAAGTATTACGGTGAAGGCAATCCCGATATTCATGTGGACGGATATTCTTCTACCGGGAAGAGAAAAGACGGTTGCTGTGACGGTTGCTTTAAACAGCTTGCAATAATCAACTCCGGTGAAACCTATGAAATAAACAGTGACGCCCATTTTGTAGAGTTTGTTCCTGCCCTTGACGGAAGATATATTTTAACAATTGACGGTCCTGCAGGCACTGAGTTCTATTTCGGAGAAGTGGTTGACGGAGCTTGGAATGGTCTCTTCTGTGAGGTCATATCTGACTTAACCTTTGCGCTGGACTGCAGTGCCGGCAAAACTTACAGGTTCGAATTAATACACTTGAGAGGATACACTATTTCAAGCATAACACTTGAATGTGAAACTCACAGCGGTACTGAGCAGACCTGTTACGGATATGTCTGTGATGCCTGCGGTGTATACTTCGGCGAAGCACTCGGACACGATATTATTACAGACGAAGCAGTGGCACCTACCTGCACCGAAACAGGTCTCACAGAAGGCTCTCACTGCACACGCTGTGATGATATGACAGTAGTTCAGGAGATTATTCCTGTTCTCGACCATATTGACAACGACGGCGACTATCTCTGTGACCACGGCTGCGGACACGAGTTCGAACAGCCCGTAACTCCCGATGAACCCACAGACGATACCTGCGACAGATGCGGCGAAGTTCATACTAACTTCTTCCAGAATTTCATCTGCATGATAAGAGACTTCTTCAATCGTATTATCAATTTCTTTACAGGCTTGTTTAAATAATTATTTAAAATAACATTCACCGCCGGGACTTAAAAAGCCTCGGCGGAAAAATCCCCGAAAGGAGATAAAAAATGAATAAAAATTTAAAGAAAACCTTATCAATCATCCTCACAATTCTTATGATTGTGACAACCGTACCCTTTGCCTTTGCGGCAGAAGAGGGCAACGTAGTTATTCTTTATACAAATGATGTGCATTGTGCCATTGATGACTATCCTGCACTTGCGGCTTACAGAGCTGAACTCATTTCGCAGGGTAATACCGTTATAACCGTTGACGCCGGTGATGCTATCCAGGGCGAAGTTATCGGTGCTCTCACAGAAGGTGAAGCCATTGTTGACATTATGAATGAAGTCGGATATGACTATGCAGCGCCCGGCAATCATGAATTTGACTATGGAATGGATGTTTTCCTCAACCTTGCACAAAATGAGGCAGACTATAAATACATAAGCTCAAATTTCTGTGATTTGAGTTCACTCGAACCTGTTTTTGAGCCCTATTACATTGAAGATATCAGCGAAGATATGCAGATTGCTTTTGTGGGGATTTCCACTCCCGAGACGATAACCTCATCATCCCCTGAATATTTCAAGGATGAATCCGGTAATTTCGTTTACGGGTTCCCCTGGTATCCCGAAGGAATGACAAATGAGGCATTATACGGGAATGTTCAGAAAAGCGTTGACAGTGCAATAGCCGAGGGAGCAGATATCGTTATTGCCGTAGGACATCTCGGCATTATCGGCTCAATCGAAGGCTGGAAGTCAACGGATATTATTGCAAACACATCGGGGATTGATTATCTGATTGATGCTCATTCACACGAAACAACCGTAAGTGCAACCTATAAAAACAAGAATAACGAAGATGTTTTTATTACCTCAACAGGTGAAAAGTTTGCAAACTTCGGCGTTCTTACAATCAGCGGTGATAATGTAAGCTTTGAACTTGTAAATCCCGATGATGTTGATGTTGAAACAATGTCGGCAGATGCAAAAACGGCTTATAATACCGTTAAAGCAAAGGTTGATGGCTACAACGACGATATTGCGTATCTTTTTGAAGAAATAGGAACCTCCGAAGCAAAGCTTATTATTTATGATGATAACGGAAACAGAATTATAAGGAACCGGGAAACCAATGCAGGTGACTTTGTTGCCGATGCTTACCGTGCTGTGACAGGTGCGGATGTTGCAATAGCCAACGGCGGCGGAATCCGTGCCGAGGTTGAAATCGGCGGAGTTTCAAGAAAAACTCTTATGGATGTCAATGCGTACAATAACGATATGTGCGTTATTGAGGTAACAGGTCAGCAGCTTGTTGATGTGCTTGAGCACGGTGCTCGCAGATGTCCTGTTCTTATCGGCGGATTCTTCCAGGTTTCGGGCATAACGTTTGAAATTCATACTTACAGAGAAACTCCTGTTGTTACAGACCAACTTGATAATTTCATTGAAATGGATGAAACCAAAGAACGCAGAGTTCAGAACGTTTATGTCGGCGATGAACCCATTGATCTTGAAAAAACGTATACCCTTGCAGGCAGTCAGTATGTGCTCACCAAGGGCGGTGACGGTCTGACAATGCTTGAAGATGCAACCGTTGTTCAGCAAGAAGGATTGCCCTGCGATTCCGAGATGCTTATTAAATATTTTACTGAGAATCTCGGCGGAAATATTACTGCAGAGCAATACGGCAATCCGAACGGTGACGGCAGAATCAGAATAATTGATGTTGACCCCGATAATACCACCGAGTTTGATTATGAAATCCAATATGACGAAACAATAACTGTATCGGCTCCGGTTTACGATTCAGGCGAGTTTGCTTATATTAAATTTGTTCCTGAAAAAGACGGAAAATTTATTCTTGAATCCGATGCCGATGAGGATATTGACCCCATTTGCGAACTCTACGATGCCGATATGGAGTATCTTGACAGTAATGATGATTGTCACGGCTTGAATTTCTGCATGGAATATGATTTCATTGCAGGTGAAACCTATTATTTTGCAGTAGCGGCATATTCACAGGAAGCAGAGTTTGATGTAACACTTGTGTGCGGTCATACATATGAAGACGGTACTTGCACTGTCTGCGGAAAGGTCTGCGACCACACGGAAACAGAGTTCCTCGGCTACTGCCTCTGCGGAGATGTTTTTTTCGGTACAGATATAGCAGACGGCGATGATCTTGAACACGACACCGCTGCATTCAACAATGAAGCAGGTTGGTACAGATTTGTTCCCGAAGAAAGCGGAACTTTCTGCCTTGAATCCATCACCGAGCCTGATGTAAACGGTGATCCCATATGTGATCTTTATGATGCAAACGGTGAATGGTTACATTCCAATGACGATAACGAGGAAAGTTTAGATTTCAGGCTGCTTTACACCTTTGAAGCAGGCGAAACATACTATTTTGAAGTCAAAAACTATGATGAAGACGCCGTATTCAATATTAAATTAAGCCGTGCAACTCATACCGCCGACGACGGCAGTGAACATTATGTTGAATATGTAGCAGAAACCGAATCAGATTGTATGGAACACGGTTACACAGAAGGTTTTTACTGCCCCGATTGTGACGAATATGTCTGGGGACACGAGGAAAAAGAACTTTCCGAGATACATACCGATTATGATTGGGACGATATCTGTGACATCTGTGGCGAAGACCTTGTTTATGAAGAAATACCCGATGACGATGTAAATGACGGCGGTGACGGTGAAACTCCCATCAGCTTCTTTCAGTATCTTATCAGCATGATTATGAACTTCTTCAACCGCATTATCAGCTTCTTAACAAGTTTATTCAAATAATCATTTAAAATAACATTAACCGCCGGGGACGTAAAAATCCTCGGCGTTGAACGTGAAAGAAAGCGGTGAAAATATGGATAAAATCAAAAAAATACTTCTCGGTGCAGGTGTGATTGTATTTATCGCTGTCTTTGCTATCTGGATGTTCTCATCGGACCTTGAACACATAGAGGACATCAACGGTGCTGATAACTACACCTTACAGCAAATCACCGATGACAATATTATCAATATGGATATTGGAGCTCTTAACGTTGGAAGCAAAAAGAGTGCAATATCTGATACGGTGACTTATTCAACAAAGAAGTTCACGGGAGTTGCTGAAATTTTCACAGAAAATATAGCGACAAACCGATTTGCCATTACTGTAAATCACGCCGCTGTAAATTCAGGCAACTTTAAAATGGTACTTGTCTATAACGATGAAATAGTTCATGAATTTAAACTTAACGAACTTACACAGGAGTTCACTCTTGAAAATGTAAATGGCACCGTTGCTCTGCGAATTGCCGGAGAAAGTGCTGATTTTATGTTTGACTATCACTTGTATTAAAAGAATAACCGCCGGGGACGTAAAAATCCTCGGCGGTATCTTTTCTGAATGGAATTCATAATGAAAAAGCCCTATATACAGCCATTTCCAACCGTTGCCGGTGGTTAACTCCCATCGTATTTGTCAAGTATTGTAAGAATGCTGTCAATATCCGAATTTTCGACAGCACAGTTAAAAGTCATCGCATCCTTGTTTTCATCTGTGTCAACATTGTAAATTGGTATCATCCTCGCTTCTGTCGATACCGCATCAGACAATGTACTTTCTGTAGAGATGCATATTGACTTATTTCTTTACCAGGTATATTATTGAATCAGGAGAGGGTGACTCAATATGAAAAAAGCACTTAAAATTACTGCAAAAATTATCTGCATTATCCTCGGCACGATTATCGGTTTTCTCGCTTTGTGCTGTATCGTGACCCTTTTATGGGGTGCG
>JAZSPR010000109.1:0-14799 GCA_045537555.1 Acutalibacteraceae bacterium
ACAAATCAGAATTTGTCGAGGTCCCCTCGACAAATTCTTTAATTAGTAATTAGTAATGATTAATGAGTAATGAATGAAAGGGCTACGCCCTTTAAATCCCATTATAGAGCGAAGCGGAACATAAGTCGCTTGCGACTTCCGACATTACTCATTACTCACTACTCATTGCTCATTTTTGTTGGGCATCAGCCCGATAAATTATTGTTTTCTTTTCCAAACCAACATATTATCTGTAAACTCCGCATCTATTCTGCCTGAATTTCTCAGATAAGTAAGATATGACTTCACGGTACTTCCTACGAGGACATACTGCTGAAAATTCATTGTAAGCTTGTATTCATCGAACAGCTTTTTAAGAAGGTTCTCAAAGTATACGGGTTCCTTACACAAATCGCATATTTTATCAGCAATTTCATTAACTGCTCTGATATTAAAATCACAAAGAGGCACAATATCGTCCGTTGCTGCCGCATGAGACGGCACAAACATCGCCGCTTTCATATTTTTGACATTTTCAAGCGTTTCAAGATACTTTTCCACGTCATATATAAAGCCGATTTTATATTTATTTATTGTTTCCTCACTTGAAAGGCAGTCTGCAAGAAAAACAACATCGTCACTTGTTCTGAAACCGACCATATCGAAAAAATGCCCCGGTAAATCAATAATTTCAAAGCCTTCAGGCAGATTTTCATTTGCAAGAGGCTCACAATCACTCTCCTGAGCAAGAATAAACTTATGATGAAGCTCTTTCACGGGATAACCGCCGTAAAGAAAAGCCGGTTCAAGCATGGGATGATTGGTAAAGTCGCTCTCAATCCCCTTTGCAAAGATTCTGCATCCCGTCTGCGACTGAAGATACTTATTCCCGCCTATATGGTCTGCATTTGAATGAGTATTGTAAATCGCTTTGAGATTCCAGCCGTTTTTATCAAGAATCTGACGCACTTTTCTGCCCGCATCCTTATCATTTCCGCTGTCAATAAGGCATACCTCTGTGTCATTCAGTTTAAAAAGTCCGATTTTTGCGGGAGATTCAATATAATAAGTGTTTCCCTTTACATTAATTAATTCATACATAAAAATCACCTTATATATAATAACATTATATTATATATAAGTCAAACAAAACAGGTCTGTCCGAAGACAGACCTGTTTTTTTAGATTTTATTAAAGACCGAACAAACTTTCAAAGAAAGCCTTGATCTTTGCAAATAACTGCTCGAGGAGTTCAATAAGTCTTGCAAAACCTGTGAGAGGTGTTGCCTTATCGTCGTCACCGCCGAGAAGCTGGCTGATTCTGTCTTTTGTGATTTCAAGATCACCGATATCTTCAAAGAGTTCTGTGATACTGAAATCAACATTCTTGAATCTTGAACCGAGTTCACCTGCAAGAGGAACAAGCACCTGATAAATCGTGTAAATAAGATTAATGATTACATCAGGAATGTTAGCTTTCTTTGCCTCACCGTTAAGGTAAACAAAGATTTCCATAAGAAGATCGTCGCTGTCGTTTTCGTCATCAAGCTGACAGAAGCCGATGAGGAAGTTTGCAATATTCTTTGCATTATCTTCAAAGAACAACGTATCAGTTACAATTCTGAAAATAAGTGTCAGCAGGTCAGCACCGCCCGATGTGTTCAGATATACATAGTTCTGACCGGATGCCGAAATCTTCTTTACAACAGTACCTGCACAAAGTGTTGAGAAATCGATGTAAGGAAGCTTGATGTTCAAAGTACCTACTGCATAAACATCCTCTGTGAATGTCTGCATTTCAAATGTACCGATAGCATTTCCTTCTTCATCGAACATCTCCTCACCGTTTTCATCAAGTGTGGGGATGAATACTTCTCTTTCAACTTCCTGTGTTCCGAGAACAAGATTCTCGTTTTCGATATCGAATGAAAGTGATTCACCGAGAAGTCCTTCAAGAAGCTGGTTAACAAGCTGGTTGAAGTCGAAATCAAGAGGAACTGAAAGATTGAGCTGCATACCGCCGATATTCAGGTTACTGAGAAGTGAATTGACAAGCGGATAAGCATCAAATACGGGACCGAGAATATCAAGGAGAACGTATACAAAGTGGATAAGGTTATTAACCATGTCATTCAGACCGCCGAGTGAAATGAAGAACAACAGGTTGGGAAGAAGGTTGAATACTGTTTCAATGGGGTTAGCAATAACCTTTTCAACAAATGCGATAAGGGGCTTGACTGTGAGATAGATTGTGTCACAGTTCTGTGTAAGAGCAGACTCACCGTTGAAAATTCTTGAGAAGTATGTCTTGAAGTCTGAGAGACCGTCAGTTGCACCGAGAGTTTCCATAAGAGGAATCCATGCATAATAGTAACCTTCATAACCGGGAAGAGTGATAAGGTTAAGGACACTCAGGTCTTCACCTGCGAAGAGGAACTTGAAGAGAATTGCGAAGGGAGCTGCAATTGCTGAGAGACCTCTGAGGAAGATTTCGGGATCAGAGAAATTCTTTCTGATTTCTTCATTTCCGTAACCCCAGTCGAATGAATAAAGCTGTTTTTCTTCGCCTGTTTCTTCATCTGTACCGATCATATAGAATGTGTTATCGGTATACTTTGCAGATTCAATTTCAAGAGCTTTATACATTTCGTATGCATCATAATCCTGAGCGGCATGAGCATTCTGTGCATCAAGTCTGTGCTGTTTTGTGATAGCTTCTTCAGTCATAAGCTTGTTGTAAATTGAAACAACTTCTTTGACTTCGCCTGTTTCAAGCTCAACTTTACCGTTCTTCTTTACAGCATCACCGAATTCATAAACAAGGGCATCTGCAAGAGTCTGCTTGGACATATCAACGTCGAGAACCGCATCAAGGATACCGGGAAGGTCGATTGAACCGCCGAGGTCACCGAGCATGCCGTAAAGAGCACTTGCAATTGTTGAAAGCATATCATTTGTGAAGAGAAGGTCGCCGATCAAATCGCTGAGGAACTGACCGAGTGATTCCATATCCTCAAGCTTGAGCATTGCGAATACATTATCAGCGATATCATCAAGATTATCAACCATGTAGGATGCCTTATCCTTTGTCCAGTATTCACTGTAAAGGACGTTTGTACCGTAGTTGTAATCATCGTATTCTTCAGCATAACCGAAGATTTCATCTGTGTGGTAATCAACGGGCTTGGGAGCATATGAATATTCATCACCCTCTACAACCTGACCGTTGAGAACCTTATAGATTGAACCGAATTCGTTCTTATAGAACAATTCGTAAAGAGCTGCAATAGCACCGTCGGGATTGAGAACAACGTTATCAAGAATATCCTGAATTCTAAGACCTGCAAACAGGTCATCTGTAAGCATTTCCTTATCAAGACCGAAAGCATCAAGAAGGGTGTAATCACTTGTGAAGTCCTGAGCCATGGGATCATAACTTCTGTACATAACACCTGAGAAAAGGTAACGGAAGAGGAAGAGAAGAACAAGACCTTCTGTTTCCATACCGCCTACATTAACATCGATATAGTTTCTTGTATGGTTAGCCCAGTTCTGAGTTACACCGTCTCTGCCTGTCATTGAGAATGTACCGTATCTGCCTGAATATACATTCTTAACAGTACCTACAGCCTGAAGCTTATAGTCCATAATGGGAGGAAGTGATGCGGCTTCTTCTTTTGTTACAATACTCTGTGAGTGACCGTATTCACCTGCTTCACGGAGTTCTGCGGGGACCATATTAAGTGAAACAACTCTGTAAGTTTTTGTTTCGCCTGTTTCTTCATTAATAACAACTGAATATTCGTAGAATTCCTTTACGGGCATACTGTATTCAGCTTCGGTATGTGTTTCATCATGTTCTGTAACAACGTAACCTGCACCGTTAGCCCAGCCGATATCGTTACGAATTGCATACTGAGTATATTCGCCGTTTGCATCAAGACCTGAAACAAGTGTTGTGAATTCGGAGTCTTCATAAAGGTTAAGGTCACCGTTTGCACTTACATATGCTTCCGTAACGGGATTGTTATGATAATCGGGATTGTATCCTGCCATGCCGGGTCTGTAAACAATTGATTCACCGTTTGCATGGTAACCGATAATGGGAATACCTGTGTCAACATCGAAACCAATAAGATTAAGGATACCCTGAACCGAATCAAGGAATGCAATAGTATCTTCACCGATAAGATCCATAACATCAAGTGTATAAACTGAAATCTTTGCACCAAAGAGAATTGCGTGAGAGATTCTGATGGGAACCTGAAGTTTTTCCAACGCTCCAAAAACACCGCCTGATGTAAGGAAATATGAGAGGTTGGGAAGAAGGTTAAGGATTGTACCGATGGGGTCAGCAAGAAGAACATTGTTAACCCAGTTAAGAAGAGGAGAAAGAATACCGTCATTAAGGAAAGCTGAAATTGTGTTGGGGTTACGGCTTCCGTCTGATCTGATAGCATCTGCTCTCTGTTCAAATTCTTCACCGGAGAGAAGACCGGGAAGTCCGAGAACTTCAAATACGGGAAGAAGAATTGTATTATAATAGTTATGTGTAATACTGTCATCATTAAGTATGAGACTGAGAGGTGTCAACAAAACGTCAGCAACTTTAATTGTTGAGTCTGAATCACCGAAAAGAACGCTGAGCAACGGAGCAAGAGGAGCAAGAATTGCATCAAGAGCCTTGAGGAACTTTTCCTGGCTTCCGTTGATATCCCATACCATCTGTGAGAAGTCTACGTCTCTCCAACGGTCACCGCAATAACCGTCGTGCTCGGAACCGATAGCTGCGTAATCACCTGTATTGTGATCACCTGAAGATGTGATACCACCCTTTGCAGCCTTGAGATGGTCATGCATTTTTCTGAAGTTGGGGAACATTGTTGTGTAGCCGTATGCATCGTTCATATAGCCGTACTTGTTCCATACATATGCAAGACCTGCAGGTGTAAGTGTAACACCGATACTTGCAAGAGCCGCATAAATTGTTGCCTGCCAACCTGCACCCTGGTCAACAACAACATCAACGATATCATCAAGACCACCCCACAGATCTTCAAGTGTTGTGTTGATGAATTCGTCTGTGAGCATATCATCAAGAAGACTTGCTACCATGGGATAAAGCATTTCAAGAAGCATATTGATGATGCTGTCCTGATACACAAAGTCAGCAATAACAACCTTAAGGAGGTCCTGAGCAGTCTTTGCATTCTGTGCATCATAATAGTATGCCATTTTTTCATATTCAGGACCTGTGTAGTCAAAGAACATCTTGAGGATTGAACCGACTCTTTCACTCTTGAGAAGGCCGTCAATTGTGCTTACGATTGTTGTAACCTTCTGGGCATCAACCTGATAAACAATGTCATTGCCCTGTGAATCCTGATATTTTGTATATGTATGCTTGGGCCAGTATTTAGCCTGTGTGGGTTCGGCAGGATTGATAATGGGAGTAAGCTGAGCAACAAGGTTTACATAGCTGTATGCAGCCTGACCGAAAACAGCAATTTTTGCCTTGTTTGAAATGCTTGCGAATGTATCATAATGTTGCATGATAATATCGTAATGATAATTAACAAGGTCCTGATTTCGGAGCATATCAAGCATCATTCTGCCGTTTGCATCTGTGCTGAGATAATCAGAGAAATAAGTATTGAGCGAACCTTCAAGATTGATGAGCTCCATTCTTGTGTTGTTTGTGCCTATTGAACCTGTATCAACCTTATAACCGCCGTTGTAATACTGAGCAACTATGCCTGAATCGTCATACTGTCTGAGGATTTTCCATTCAACAGTAAGTGATCTTTCAGAGAAAGCTGTGTTGAGAACGGGTTCTGTAGTAAGAACAGTTTCAAGGTCTGTTTCACAATGGAAAACATATGAATGGAACCAGTTACCTGAATTGATTGATGTACAGTTACCGCTGAAGTAGTCAATGATAGTTGAAACATGACAGAAATCATAAAGATTCATAAGAACATACTGATCCATTGTATCAGCATAAGGTTCAAGCCATGAATCATCTGTTTCAAGCTCATAAATTTCGCCGTCAAGAACCTCATATGTGGGCATGGGTGAACGGTCTTTGATATCACCGACAGCATTAACAAGATATGTGTAACCGTCAAGGAAAAGGTATTTTCCGTCATCACCCTTTGTGAACTTAAGGGTTTCGGCAACTTTATCTGCAACCATGGGAACTGTGTAAAGACCTACACCGTAAGTTGTGCTTATAATGTTGTCAACAATTGCAAGATAAGCCTGAGCTGAACCACGGATAAGAGCTGCTGAGTTATCCTTTGCATCTACTCTGTGGTTATAAGAAATAGCACGGATGGGCATGTCCTGCTCATCGGCATACTTATAATCATCAGATGCATTGGAAATGGTGTAGTGGTCAAGGTCACCTACAATGCTTCGGATGGGAAAACCGTTTTCATCGGTATTGATAACGTTCATTGAATCAAAACCTGATGAAACATTTGTGTAGTTGAAGAACGAATATGCAAGAGCTCTGTAATTTTCATCGCTGCTTGCTTCTGCTGCAAATGCAACAAAACTTGATGAAATGCCTGTCATAAACATCAAGACAGAAAGAAAAACACAAAGTGTCTTTTTCAGCATTTTCATGTTCTTTTCCTCCTTTTAAGAGTTCATTTTTTTGCGGAAAATTTTCAGTCAGAAACCGTAAATACCGTTCACAAAAATATTCACGATTCCGCTATAATATAGTCCATAGTTATTATACATAAAATAAATAATTATTTCAAGTGCTAAAACCAAAAAAGATTGAATCTGATGATTAATTTTGCATATATTCACATATTCTTCATAAACGATTTATGCATAATGATGAAAAATTATTTTTATCTTGATTTTTCAGAAAAAAAAGTGTATGATTTATGGGTACAAACGCCGGTGTGATGGAATTGGCAGACGTGCCGGACTCAAAATCCGGTGGTAGCGATACCGTACCGGTTCGACCCCGGTCACCGGCACCAGAAAATCCCGTTCTCAGGAACGGGATTTTCTTATCCGTTGCGAAAGCAACGGCATATCATCACGTGTCAGCGTGCATATCATCGCCGCAGGCGTATATCATCATCCGTCAGGATGTATTGCTTTCACAACGATGATATACAGAACCTTGTTCTGATGATATACAATTCCTGCGGAATTGATGAAATCCACGGCTTTGCCGTGATATAATAATACATTCAAAGGTGATTCATATGCTTACCCTCACCCTCATCAATGCATCCCCCCGCAAAAACGGGACAACAAAACAGCTGATTGACACTTTTCTTTCGGTCTGTGACTGCGAAGTAATAATTCACAATATTTATGATAAAAAAATAGCCCCCTGCATCGGTTGTAACTCATGTTCAGAGACGGGAAAATGCATTTACAATGACGATGAAGACATGATTGTAAAAGACATTTTATCGTCAGATTTTGTTGTTTTTGCTTCCCCGATTTACTGCTACTCATTCCCTGCTCCGATGAAGGCTTTTCTTGACAGATTACAGCCTTACTACAGCGACGAAAAATATAAAAATCCCGCTGTTTCCCGTAAAGGCTTTGTGCTTGCCACTTGCGGAAAAAGCGGAAAATTCGGAATTGATGTAATCGAAAAACAAAGCAGAATAGCCTTTATTGAGCTTTCTGCTTCATTTGAAGGAATTTATTTATTTTCTGAAACTGACAAGTGTCCCGCTTTACAGAAGGATGAAAAATGTAAAGTCATTTCACTTGCAAAGGAGTTCTTTAATCAGGCTTTCTGAGGTCAAAAGTTCCCTTTAAAAGTTCCCTTCTGAACTCTTTTGAATCCCTTACAAAGCAGTCAAAAACCATGCCGCATCTTGCAAGGTCTTCATATTCATGGAAGTCCGAACCGACAGTTGTTATAAAGCCGTGTTTCTTTGCCCAAAGCTCAGCAATATTGTTTGAAGAATCGTGTCTTCTGTTACCGTTATAAACCTCGATACCGTCAATGTATCGGGGATTTGTTATATTTGAATCAATCCTGAAAGGATGTGCCTGAATAAACGTAAGCTGATTCTTTTCGGCAAGCTTTTTAAACTGTTTTGCAGTCATTGTTATAATCTCTTCATGCTCATAAAGGAACTGTTCGTCAAGACCGTAGACAAGATAGTCATTATCATTCTCAGGAAAACGGATTTCCATACCGAGAATTACGGCAAAGTCCTTGTTTGCGTGTTTTTTTGCGTTTCTGTAGCCTTTGAGGAAATAGTCAATTTTCTCTTTCCATGTTTCTCCCGGATACTTATTCTCAAAACAGTCAAGTGAGAAATGGTCTGTAACAACCACACCCGAATAACCTGCTTTTTTATAAAGTTCAACCGCCTCTTCTGCAGAAACTCTTGCACATGTGCTCACATCTGCCGTGTGAAAATGTGCTTCATATACGTATTTCATCATTAAAACCTCTTTTCAAGGAATATTATAATATTTTAGCACAGAATTTTCAATAAGAATTCAAAAATAACTTGCATTATAACATTTGTTTTGATATGATAAATGTGTATACTTTCCAATACGGAGGAATTAATAATGAGTAAACTTAAAGCTGCCGTTATCGGCGTTGGCGGAATAAGTCAGGAACACATCAGAGCATACCTTAAGAATCCTGATGTTGAACTTTACGCATTCTGCGATATAAACGAAGAAAGACTTTATCAGAAATCCGAAATGTACGGCGTTGACAAGTCAAGATGCTTCCTTGACAAGGACGAAATGCTCAGAGAACTTCCCGAAATCGACATCGTAAGTGTCACAACATGGAACAGCGCTCACGCAGAGTGTACAATTGCCGCACTTAATGCGGGCAAACATGTTATCTGCGAAAAGCCCATGGCTATGAATACCGAAGAAGCACTCAGAATGAAAGAAGCCGCAGAAAGAAACGGAAAAATCCTTCAGATCGGCTTTGTAAGACGTTTCGGCAACGACTGCAAGGTTGTAAAGGATTTCATTGATGCCGGCAATTTCGGTGATATTTACTATTCAAAAGCAACTTATCTCAGAAGAAACGGCAACCCCGGCGGCTGGTTCGGTGACAAGTCACGCTCGGGCGGCGGTCCCCTTATCGACCTCGGCGTTCACGTTATCGACCTTGTAAGATATCTTTTAGGCTGTCCTCAGCCCGTTTCTGTTTACGGTGCAACATTTCAGAAGCTCTATAACCGTCCCGATGTTATAAAAACAGGCGGTTATTCAGCAGCAGACGCAAAGAAAGACGATATCTGTGATGTTGAAGACCTTGCCTCAGCAATGATACGTTTTGATAACGGTGCAGTTCTCAGCATTGAAGCCGCATTCTCGCTCAACATCAAGAAGCCCGAAGGCGACATTCAGCTTTTCGGCACAAAAGCAGGTTGCAAGCTTGATCCTCAGGTTCAGATTTACACAGAAATGAACAATTATCTCGTCAATGTTGAGTTTGACGAAGACACATCCCTTTCATTCGACGGTCTTTTCGCAAATGAAATCAACCATTTTGTTGACTGTGCACTCGGCAGAGCAGAATGTATCGCACCTGCACAGCACGGTGTTGACATGATGAGAATTCTCGATGCTGTTTACGAATCTGCAAGAACAGGTCACGAAGTTATTCTCTGATGTTCGGATATATAAGAACTCACCGTCCCGAGCTTAAAGTCAAAGAGGACGAACTTTATAAAGGCATATACTGTTCACTTTGTAAGGAACTCGGAAAAAGGTATGGCATCACGTCACGCCTTTTTTTGAGTTATGACTCAACCTTCCTTGCATTGGCTCTGATGGCTCTTTCGGACGAAAAAGTCTGCTTTGAACAGAAAAGATGTCCTTTCAACCCTGCAAAAAAGTGTAATTTCTGCAAAAAAACACCCGCAGAAATCACTTTTGCGGCAGATATATCAGTCCTTCTTCTTTATCACAAGATAAAAGATAACATAAAAGATTCAACACTATTTAAAGCAATTCTGTATAGGATGTTATTGGTAATTATCCTCTCTTCCTATAAAAAGGCGGTTAAAAACCGACCCGATGAGGCAATAATAATTGAAGAGTACATGAAAATGCAGTCTGCCGTTGAAGAAAAGCAGTCACGCTCAATTGACGAAGCCGCAGAGCCCACAGCAATTCTTCTCGGACGGCTCTATTCAAAGGGTGAAACCGACGAAGATGCCAAAAGAGTGCGTGAAAGAGTCGGCTATTGTCTCGGAAGATGGGTCTATATGATTGATGCTTTTGATGACCTTGAAAAGGACAGAAAAACGGGCAATTACAATCCGTTTCTGCTCGCAAATCAGGATAATTACGAAAAAATCAAAGGCGATTTATTGATGACAGCAGGCGAAATTGCCTCTGCTTACGAACTTCTTGACATAAAGAAATTCTCAAATTTAACAAGAAATGTCGTTTATGACGGATTATATTATGAAACTCTGAAAGTTTACGAGAGGAGGAAAAAAGATGAATAATCCTTATGAAATTTTAGGCGTTTACGAAAACGCAAGTGACGAAGAAATAAAAAATGCTTACCGTGAAAAGGCAAGAGCTATTCAGACTGCAGATTACTCAAACAGCCCCCTTTCCGATATTGCCGACAGAAAAATGAAAGAGCTCGACGATGCTTATGATGCAATCATGGCTCAGAGACGCTCGGGCAACAGCTATTCATCACAGAACAATTACGGCACTTACACAGATACTTCTTACAACAGTTCCTACACTCCCCCCACATATCAGGAAATAAGGGAAAAAATCAGACGCAACGAAATTGATGCGGCACAGATAATGCTTGACAATATCCCCGAAACATCAAGAATTGCCGAATGGTACTATCTTCAGGGTATGATTCAGCAGAAAAAGGGCTGGACAAATGCCGCTTATGAGAATTACACAAGAGCTTATCAGATGGATTCGTCAACCCCCGAATATTCAAGGGCATATCAGATGATGAACAATCAGCGAAGCGGCGGATACAGAACCGCAACAGGCAGAAATGCTGATTCCGAGTGCAGTTTCTGCAACATCTGTCAAGGACTTATCTGCGCTGACTGTTGCTGTGAATGTATGGGCGGCGACCTTATCCCCTGTTGCTGATAAGAGGGCTGAAAACATGAGAAAAAGTTCAAAAACAGCCCTCGGCGGTATGATTGCGGCACTGTCAATAACAATTATGCTTTCCACAGCAATCATTCCGTATCTTACTTATGCATTGCCTGCAATGGCAGGAGTACTCTTAGTGCTGATGGTTATTGAAATCAACAAAGCGTGGGCAATATGTACTTATGTGGCTGTAAGTATTCTTTCATTCCTGATTCTTCCCGATAAAGAAGCTGCAATGGTCTACTGTGCATTTTTCGGCAGTTACCCCATTTTCAAACCGTTTGTTGAGGGTAAAATAAAAAATAGTACGGTATGCTGGATACTCAAAGCTTTATTTTTCAATGTGACAGCTGTCGCGGCATATCTGATTATTATAAACGTCTTCGGAATCCCCCTCGAGGAAATGGAAGAACTCGGAAAATGGGCAATTCCCGCCCTCCTCGGCATGGGAAATGTCATGTTCGTCCTCTATGACATATGTATCACAAGAATGGTCACAATCTACATCCTCAAATGGCAGAAAAAATTCAGAAAACTGTTCAGATATTAACAAAATAAAAATTAATCCCATCCGAATATCGGGTGGGATTTTTGGCGGAGAGCAAGGGATTCGAACCCTCGAAACCGTTTTAGCAGTTTACACGATTTCCAATCGTGCTCCTTCGACCAACTCGGACAACTCTCCATATTTAAATGCGTTGTTATTATATATTATTATAACTCAAAAATCAAGTCCTAATTTAAAAATAAATCATACCTTGCATAATTTATCACATTATGTTATACTTTCATTGAAAGTCGGTGGTTGAATGATTGATTTCATGAGAACAACAGATCTTGATCTGTATTATATTTTCGTATTGGTCGGAACGGCACTTGTTATCATATGGAATATGTGTCAGATCAATAAAATGAAGCAGATTCCGGGTAATATCTCAAAGAATCTTATAAAATATACAAAAAACAGAAATATTAAATTTCCCGTTGAAACAATAACAGCTGTTGTTGAACTGGTAATCATTACTCTGTTCCAATATATTCTGGCAGGCAATTATAACATATGGTTCGGAAAAATTATTGATATGGGCCCGAACTATTTCGGAACTGCTCTGATAGGACCTTTTGTGGTGGCTGCCATATGCCTGATTCTCGGTATTGATATTATAAGAGCTTATGACCTTATAGCTCCCTCATATGCCTTCGGGCTGATTGCAGCAAAGTTCGGTTGTTTCTGTGCAGGTTGCTGCAGAGGTTTTGAATGGGAACACGGATTATATAACTACGGAAAGGAACAATATGAATTCCCTGTTCAGCTTGTTGAAATGGGACTTGCGTTAATCATCTTCATTATCCTTGTTTCAATAAGAAAAAAAGCAAAACCCGGTACATTGTTCCCTATATATCTCATACTTTATTCCTCAACACGTTTTATAAGTGAATTCACAAGAGTTGAAAAAGATATAGTCGGAAATCTTAAACTGTATCATTTATGTTGTCTTGCAGGTATCGCATTCGGTGTTGTATTTCTCCTGATTGCGTTGTTCCTTGGAGACAAAGTTACAAAATTATTCACATGGAACGTCAGAATTACAGATGTTCCACGGAGTATTTCGGCTGAAATCAGTTATGACTATCATAATCTTAAAAATAAAGTAACAAAAAAAGATAAAAAAGTTATACATCATAATAAAAAGCATAAATAAAGATTTGGGACTGTCCTGTTCGGACAGTCCCAAATAATTTTTATACTGTTATTAATTTTACAAGCTCACATACATCGTCAGATTGGAAATAATGAGAGTCTGAATCAATAAATCTGACTTCTTTTACATTTTCAGCATAAATGCTCCAGCATTTTAAAGCATCAGTGTAATTCTTTGTAAAATAGTCTTTTTTACTTATAATCACAGTAACAGGAGTTTTTATTCTGCCTGAAAATTCATAAAAAACAAGAACTGAATAATCAGTATCATTTCTGAATCGCATCAGGATACGCTTGCATGTTTCTTTTGAAACATCATTGAGTTTTGCACCTGATTTATTAAGAATTGTTTTAAGGACAAAATCAGGGGTATTTCTCCAATTATTCTTCTTTTCACGCACTTCAGGAGGAATGATTGCCCCCGCATAGTAATTCTTTATTTCAAAATTATCTTTTTCAAGTTTTTCAATTATTTTCAGCGCAACTGATGCACCGGCGCAATGGGAATAGAATGTTACCTCGCTGTCTGACAGCACATTTTCAATTTCAAGAGCCGCTTTTTCACAATCAGCATCAGAGTGAAGGAAGCGGACAAAGTAAATTGAAACATCATCATGTGCCTGTCTGAATTCTTTTACAAATCCCGTGAATGCCTCAGCACCGCCACCGCCGAAAGGCAGAAGAACCATAGCCTTTTTCGATTTTCCAGAAACATACAAAGGCTCAAGATAATCAGGTCTTGTTCTTTTTCTGACGGTCATAAGAGCGGAAAGTTCAGCAGGTGTTGAATTCTGCATAAATTCTGCTGCAGTAACATCATCAAATGCTTTTTCACTCAACAGAGAAATCATTGAAAGACTTGTTCCGCCCATTTCAAAGAAATCGCTGTTTCTGCCGATTTCATCTGTACCGAGAATCCGTGAAAAAGCTTCACATATGAACTTTTCTGTTTCGTTTACGGGAGGTTCAATTTCTGTACTGAACGCAAATACGACTTTTTCAGGCAAAGATTTTCTGTTAATTTTACCGCTTGAAGTCATGGGCATATCATCAAGATGAGTAAAGATATGCGGAACCATATATTTCGGAAGTTTCTGAGAAATATGTTCTTTGATTTCATTTGAAGTTTTTTCTTCACCCGTGTAGAATACACAGATGTGCTGCCTTCCCTGCTCATCTGTTCTTACAAGTGCAACGGAGAGATTGATTCCCTCAACAGCTGAAACTGCATTTTCAATTTCACCGAGTTCAATTCTCAGTCCTCTGATTTTAACCTGAAAATCGTTTCTTCCGATAAATACAATATTTCCGTCCGCTCTCCAATAACCGAGGTCACCTGATTTGTAAAGTTTACCTGTTCCGAACGGATTATCAATAAACTTTTCTGCTGTGAGCTCGGGATTATTAATATATCCGTTACCCACGCCGTCACCTGCAATGCAGATTTCACCCGTAACACCTACGGGAACGGGATTCATATACTTATCCGTAATGTAAATCTGAGCATTTGCAATAGGTTTGCCGATATGGATATCAATTCCGTCTTCACGGAAAAGCTCTCCGCCCATATCCCATACACTGCATTCGCTCGGTCCTATCGGATTGTATACTTTCGCCTCGGGTGACTTTTCATACATCTGAGTGAGCAATTCAGCAGTAAGAGGCTCTCCTGACGTACAGATGCATTTTAACTGCTCAAGAGGTGTTGTGTCACCTTTGCCGTCAAAATAAATTTTAAGCCTTGTAGGCGTTGTCATAAGGATATTTATATTGTTTTTCTCAACAACTGCTGTAAATCTCGGCTGAATTGTGCTTTCTCCGTCATCAAGAATGACCGTAGTAAAGCCGTTAGTAATGGGCAACAGCGATTCTGCAATAAAGTAGTCAAAAGAAACAGCATTAACACATGCAAATGTGCAATTATCAATTTTATTGAGTGTTTCAAGTGTGTTGTTGTTTTTGCAGAAGTTGAGAAGTCCCTTACCCGTAAGAAGACAGCC
>JAZSPR010000050.1:0-69373 GCA_045537555.1 Acutalibacteraceae bacterium
AAATTGGGCACCTCTAAAAACTGCATAAAAGCAAAAAATAATTGATAAAAACAAGCAGAATCAGAGTATCCCCCAACTACGATTAATTTTGTTTGATTTTTATCTACCAAGAAGGCAGAGTTGTGCCTTGGATTATGCTGAAAAACGCGACAAGAATTCAAACCTACACATATTGTAAGTGAGATTTGAAAGCATAAGATTAAACGATGCTCGTTTTAATCCGATACACCTTAAATCTATACCATTCATTGTATTTTTCATATGACCGAAAACATGTTCAATGCGAACACGAACTTTAGATTTTTCGGTGTTATGTTTTCTTTGTTCATCAGACAACGGATGACATCTTGTGCTTTTTTCAAGAATGTGCGTTTTAATGTGTGTGGGAAGAATATCCATAACAGGTTTCAAACAATAGCCACTGTCTGCCCAAAGTGCTTGGTCAGTATCATCAATCAGATGTTCCGCCATTTTGAAATCTGATACATTTGCCGGCGTGATACAATATTTTGTAATCAGCTTGCTGTCTGAGTCCACTTTGATATGATTCTTGTAGCCGTAATGATACTCATCACGCTTGCGTGTATATTTTGCATCAATATCTTTTTGAGCAAGTTTATGCTTATTTTCAGGTTTTTTCCATTCTTCAGGCACTTTTCCCTCTTTTAATTTTTTCTTTTCATCGGGTGTGTTGTGCTGTTTGGGTACATCTGAAAATGTTGCATCAATTATACTGCCTTTGTGTGATATCAGATTTTTATTTTCCAGCATTTGTTCAAATCGATTGAACAGTTTTTCTGCGGTTTGTTTTTCTGTAAGAACATTTCTAAAATACCATATTGTTTTTGCATCAGGCACTTTATCTGCTATTCCGAGTCCCAGAAATCGCATAAAGCTGATTCTGTCGTTTATTTGATATTCTGTTTGTTCATCACTTAAATTGTAATATTTTTGAATAATCAAAATCTTGAACATCATAACATAATCGAACGGTGGTCTTCCTCCCGCACCCTTATGCTCTTTCTGAAAAGCTTTTTTGAGTATTGGACGAAAAATTTCCCAATCAATTACATTATTTAACTTTTCTAAATGGTCGCCTAATTCACTTAAACGATTTTCTTTATTTTCTATATCAAAAAAACCAAACTGCATCTCTTTTTCCCTCTTTCGATTTTCTGATATCATTATATCATTTTTTCTCTTTTTTGAAAAGAGTTTTTAGAGATGCCCAATTTGCAATGCGCAATTCGCAATTTCGGAAGCCCTTCGGGCTTGAATTATATAAATGGGTCAAAGGGCGAAGCCCTTTCCACAATTGAGCATTGAGAATTTTTGTCGAACTTTAGTTCGACAAAATCTGATTTGTCAAAAAAGGAGACGGTTTTTTCCGTCTCCTTAATTTATCAATTCACCTATTATGTAATTTGAAATAAGAAATCCGTCAGGTGTCAGGGAAAGGTTATTTTCTGAAAGTGAAATCAAACCTTCTTTTATGAATCTGTCGGCTTTTTTTATTGTTTCGTTCGGGAAATCCTCACCGAACCGTTTTTTATAGTCATCAAAAACAATTCCGTCAGAAAGTCTGAGACGGAGCATAATATATTCCTCTCTGTTGCCCCCTGTGGTGTTGTACACAGCCTTTTCTCCGTTAATGAATGAACCTATATCCCTCTCAAAAAAGAACCTCTTACCGTCAACAAATGAATGTGCCGAGGGACCTATTCCGAGATATTCTTCACAGTTCCAGTATTTTGTATTGTGACGGCTTTCATATCCTTTTTTTGCAAAATTGGATATTTCATAGTGAAGATATCCTGCATTCCTGAGCTTCCCCGAAAGATGCATATACATATCGCAGACTGTGTCTTCATCGGGTAAATTAAGACTATCAGCCCGCTTGTAAAAAACAGTTTCTTCCTCGATTGAGAGCATATATGCGCTGATATGAGGAACATCCGTTTCAATCAGAAAATCAATTGTGTCATTAAGGCTTGTCATTGTCTGGTCGGGGATTCCGAGCATTACATCGAGTGAAATGTTTTCGATGCCGTATTTTTTTGCACTTCCAATTACCGACAAAACCTGATTTCTGTCCGAGAATCTGCCGAGTTTTTTTCTCTCGTTGTCAACTGCAGACTGCATACCGAGTGATATTCTGTTGACACCGTAAAAGGCGAGTTTTCTGAAAAATTCATCGTCAACCGTTGACGGATTGCATTCAACGGTGATTTCGGCATCATCGGTTATGTTGTAATGTTCTTTTGCACAGTTTATGATTTTTCCTATATTGTCAGCACCGATAACAGAGGGTGTACCTCCGCCGAAATATATTGTGTCAAAAGATAAATCTGCATTTTGTGTAAATTCCTTTGTTCTTCTGCCCGTTTTTATTTCGTCAATAACAGAACCGACATAGGTTTCTATGTCGGCATTTTTTGAAAGGCAGGAATAAAAGTCGCAGTAGGGACACTTGCTGCGGCAGAAAGGAATGTGAATATATAAACCTTTCATTACTGTTCATCAAGCTTGAGGATTGCCATGAATGCTTCCTGAGGAACTTCAACAGTACCGAATGAACGCATTCTCTTTTTACCCTCTTTCTGTTTTTCCAGAAGCTTTTTCTTTCGTGTGATGTCACCGCCGTAGCACTTTGCAAGAACGTCTTTTCTCATAGCTTTGACGGTTTCTCTTGCGATAACTTTACCGCCTATTGCAATCTGAACGGGGATTTCAAACTGATGCTTCGGAATGTTATCCTTGAGCTTTTCGGCAATTTTTCTTGCTCTTCCGTAAGCCTTGTCGGAATGAATGATGAATGAAAGAGCATCGATTGTGTCGCCGTTGAGAAGAACATCGAGTTTTACAAGGTTGCTTCTTGCATAGCCGTTGAGCTCATAGTCAAAAGATGCATAACCTCTTGTTCTTGACTTGAGTGCATCGAAGAAATCGTAAATGATTTCATTCAGCGGCAGGTCGTAGCTGAGCTCAACACGGTCTGCAGAGAGATATTTCATATCCTTGTAAAAGCCTCTGCGTTCCTGACAAAGGTCCATGATTGTGCCGACAAATTCAGGGGGAGAGAAGATGTGAGCATCTGTCATGGGTTCTTCGCTGAAATCGATTTCTGCGGGATCGGGGTACTTTGTGGGGTTGTCAATTTCAAGCACCTCGCCGCCACGCATATGAATTTTGTAAATAACGCTGGGAACTGTTGAAACAAGGTCAAGGTTATATTCTCTTTCAAGTCTTTCCTGAATGATTTCAAGGTGAAGAAGACCTAAGAAACCGCAACGGAACCCGAAACCGAGTGCACCTGATGTTTCGGGTTCAAAGGACAGTGCGGCATCGTTGAGCTGTAATTTTTCAAGAGCTTCCTTGAGTGCTTCATAATCGGCACCGTCAGCGGGATAAATACCGCAGAAAACCATGGGATTGACTTTTTTGTAGCCTGCAAGAGGTTCAGATGCGGGGTTTGATGCAAGTGTGATAGTGTCACCCACACGGGCATCACGGACAGTCTTGATTGAAGCTGTGATGTAGCCTACTTCACCTGCAGAGAGTTTGTCTCTGGGAGAAAGCGAAGTTGCCGCCATTTTGCCCACTTCAACAACTGTAAACTGAGCACCCGTTGCCATCATTTTCATTGTGTCACCGGGCTTGATAGTACCGTCCATGATTCTTACATAGACGATAACACCTTTATAGTTATCATAAATTGAGTCGAAAACAAGGGCTTTGAGAGGTGCATCGTCGTCACCTTCGGGGCAGGGAACGAGTTTTACAATCTGCTTTAATACATCCGCAACATTTTCGCCTGTTTTTGCGGAAACTCTCGGAGCTTCCTGTGCATCAAGACCTATTACTTCTTCAATGTCTGCGGCAACTCTCTCGGGGTCAGCGGCAGGCAGGTCAATCTTGTTGATAACGGGAACGAGTTCAAGGTCGTGGTCGAGTGCTAAGTATGTATTGGCAAGTGTCTGTGCCTCAATACCCTGTGTTGCGTCAACTATAAGTACTGCACCTTCGCATGCGGCAAGTGAACGTGAAACCTCGTAATTGAAGTCAACGTGACCGGGAGTGTCGATAAGGTTGAGTTCATACTCTTCACCGTCTTCGTTGTAGCCGAGTGTTACTGCATGGGCTTTGATTGTTATTCCTCTTTCTCTTTCAAGGTCCATATCGTCGAGAATCTGCTGCTGCATATCACGCTTTGCAACTGTGTTTGTCACTTCAAGCAGACGGTCGGCAAGTGTTGACTTGCCGTGGTCAATATGTGCGATGATTGAGAAATTTCTTATGTGTTTTTTCTTTTCTGTCATATATTTTCTCCTGTATCAAAGGTCATTATCTGTAGGTTTGAAGCCGAGACCGAGAATTTCGGCGGCATCTGAAATTATTATAAAGGGTTTTTCGTCAAACCGTTTTACAATTTTACGCATTTTTGCCACTTCGTGAGGTCTTACGACTGACAGAAGCATGTGCTTTGCTTTGCCTGTGTAAGCACCCTGACAGGGCAATATTGAAACTCCTCGCGGTGTTTCAGAAGTAATGGCTTTTGCGATTTCATCTGCATTGTCAGAGATAATCATTATCATTTTACCTCTGTCAGAGCCATAAAGAAGCATATCAATTGACTTGCTTGAAACAATGAAAACGATTGTTGCATAAAGTATACTTTCAATGTTTCTGTAAACAACACCTGCAAGTAAAACTATGAACAGGTCGCATATCATAACAAGCCGTCCCATTGATAAATGCGGAAATGCCTTTTTCAGCAGTTTTCCCATAATATCGGTGCCTCCGCTTGTGGAGCCTCTTGTGAAAATGACACCAAGACCCACGCCCATTATGGCACCGCCGAAAAGTGAGGCAAGCATCTTGTCCCCCTCATATGTCGGCATAAACAAAGTTCCCACATCGATGAAAAGTGATGTCATGAATGTAGAAAACAGAGTT
This sequence comes from Acutalibacteraceae bacterium, assembly GCA_045537555.1. Lineage (GTDB taxonomy): Bacteria > Bacillota > Clostridia > Oscillospirales > Acutalibacteraceae > UBA1081. Next base: position 4,957 of record JAZSPR010000050.1, read on the forward strand.
TTTACAATAAACCCTTTGCCGAAAACAATGAGTGAAATCACAAAAAGCGGAATGTTTATTGCAAACATTGCCGTACCTATAGGAAAATTCCAGAGGTGATTTGCAAGAATCGCAAGACCTGTTGCACCGCCCGAAGATATTTCATTGGGCGAAACAAAACAGTTGACACCGACTGCATAGATGAATGCACCTGCCGAGCAGATAAGTATATCGAGTATTAATTCTTTGTAATTTATTTTATTCTTAACCATTGTGCACCTCTGTTAAAAAACGGAACAATTCTTTAAGTCTGTCGGTGTTGCCGTTTATGTAAAGCCAGCCGAAAAGCACTTCAAGCCCCGTTGCGGCGTGGTACTCACTTTTTGACTTGTTACGGGGAGTGTGTGCCGTGTGGGTGTTTCTGCCTCTTATGAACATTGTGTTTTCTTCTTCGGTCAGATGAGGAATAAGCATTTTTATGGCATTTGCCTGATAGGTGGCATTTACCATTTCAATGTTTCTTTCGTGAAGCTTGTCTGCTTTGCATTTTGCCGAAACAGTCAGATATTCACGCACCATAATTCCCCATACGCCGTCACCGAGGAATGCAAGGGCAGAAACGGGGTAGCCCTCTGATGAAGTATTTTCCGTTTTCAGTTTATCGAAATTAAGTGTAGCATCAGGGCACATACTCAAACTCCAGATCGTAAATATTTACAGTATCGCCTTCCTGAATACCTCTGTTGCGGAGAGCATCAAGAATACCGCTTGTGCCGAGCACTGTCTGGAAATACTGAAGTGACTCATAGTCATCCATATCTGTTTTGTTGAGTATTTTAAGAAGCCATTCTGCCTCGACATAATATGTGTCGTCGATAACAGAAACCTTGAAGCCTGTGTTCTTTTTCTTTTCGAGCATTTCCATGGGAATGGGCTCTGCTTCATATTGCTTGATGGGGGGGAGTGTTGCGAGCATAGCAGCTGCGGCATTAACTACTTCCTGAGTACCTTCAAGAATGGGAGCGCAGATTTCAAAATACTGCAGACCCTTTGATTCAATATAATTTCTGAACTCTTCTCTCTGCTCATCTGTTGCCATATCGATTTTGTTACCTGCAACAATCTGAGGACACTTTGAAAGCTCTTCATTGAACACAACAAGCTCTTTGTTGATTGTTTCAAAGTCTTCAATGGGGTTTCTGCCTTCACTTCCTGCAACGTCAACAACGTGAATGAGCATGCGGCATCTTTCAACATGACGTAAAAATGCGTGACCGAGGCCTGCACCTTCACCTGCACCCTCGATAAGACCGGGGATATCAGCCATAACGAATGAGCTTTCGGGCCCCATTCTCACAACACCTAAAACGGGTGTGATTGTTGTGAAGTGATAGTCAGCAATAATGGGCTTTGCTTCACTTACAACGGAAACAAGAGTTGACTTGCCTACATTGGGGAAACCGATGAGACCCACGTCTGCAAGAAGCTTGAGTTCAAGGATAACTTCCCATTCTTCACCGGGGACACCGTCTTTTGCAAAACGGGGAGTCTGACGGGTGGGAGTTGCAAAATGAGAGTTACCCCAACCGCCTTTACCGCCTTTTGCGGCAATGAAAGGCTCGTCCGAGGACATATCGGCAATAACAACTCCGCTTTCAGCTTCACGGATTATTGTGCCGCGGGGGACTCTGATTATGAGGTCCTGACCCTTTTTGCCGTTCTTTCTTGAACCTGAACCGTTCTGACCGCTTTCGGCTGTGTATTTTCTTTTGTAACGGAAATCGGCAAGAGTTGAAAGGTTAGTGTCAATCTTAAAAACGATGTCGCCGCCTTTACCGCCGTCACCGCCGTCGGGACCGCCCGAAGCGACATACTTTTCTCTGTGGAATGCAACGGCACCGTTACCGCCGTTACCTGCCTTTATTTTTATTTTTGCTTTATCAACAAACATACTTTATACCTCGTAGTTTTATGTTTACATAATTAATCATTATAAGTATAGCATATTTAAATTAAAATATAAATAGGGAAAATAAATTTTTTTGCAAAAAAATAACCGCAGAAATTAATCTGCGGTTACAGTTATCAGAAGTTTGTTGTTAATGTTTCAATTCTTCCGTTATTATCGATAATATTTAAATTGATTAATCTCGGATATGTATATGTTGAGTATTGGGGGTGTTCATACATAAGTTGATAATTTTCAAAATTATAAACTTCATATATTGTAGTCGGTGCACCGAAATGCAATGCAATGAGGTCAATATAATCTGTCTGTGTTCGGAATAACTTGTTATAATTGTTGTAATATGTGGGTTTTGGATTCCAGCAATTCAGACTCATAATTCTTTTTTCTTTTTGTGATGAAAGAATATCACAGCTGTATAAAGTGAATCCTTCTGACATAGTTTCTGTCATAGCAAATGAATAAAGATTTGTTTCGGGATTCTTCCAGATAAATAAATCTTTATCTGCAAATTCTTCAGTAACATACTGAGCTTTTAGTGCAACTTTTCCGTTTTTGCAATCATATATTCTCAGAAGAAAAACATCAGCAGAATATGTTGTTATTCCCTCAGTTTTGGTATGATATGCAACAGCTAATTGCGGATTTTCAGAACCTGACATCATCTTGCATATTACTGCACCTATAAAATGATATTGCACATTATTATGTGTTAATATATAGTCGTCTTTTCTCAGTTGTTCAATGTATAATTTTGTGTAATCAACTGCAGGAGAAGGTTTGCCGTTTGTGTAAGACACGGGAGTTTCAAGTTTTGCTGCCGTTCTGAGAGCTTTACGGGCATCTGTTGCACTTATTTTTCCGTCTGTATTACAATCTGCTATCAGTTTCTGCTCAGCATTAAGGGTTGCAAGTGAAGCAGAAGCCCTGAGAATCAGTCTTGCATCGGAAGCTTCCACTTTACCGTTTTTATTAATATCGCCATAGTATAATGTTGCTTCGGCAGATACGGTAATACCTGTCAAGGGAAGTGCTGATAACAGCATTATAAAACAAAGGGTTGTTGAAATTATTCTTTTTGTGATGTTCATATATGTAACCTCCGTGTTTTTTTATTATTTTATCATTTCTGAACGATTTTGTAAACAGTTTAAAAAAATTTGTGCTATAATGTGAACCTGAACACAATCTTCGTTATCTAATAGATGAAATACAAATTCGGTACCGTTTGTATGGAAAGGATAAAACTATGGATAAACAAACATTTCAGAGCAATGTTCTGTCCTCGGAAGAAATGCTGTACAGAATCTCCAAATCAATTTGTTTTTACGAAAGTGATTGTGAAGATGCCGTGCAGAGTGCAATTCTTAAGGCTTATGAAAAGCTTGACTCACTGCGTGAAGAAAAGTATTTCAGAACATGGATAACAAGAATACTTATCAATGAATGTTACAGAATAAACAAGCTCAAATACAGAGAAGTGACATTTGCCGAATATTCTCTTACATATGAGGCAAGGGAAGATAACTATTCATTCGTGTTTACTGAAATCATGAAGCTTCCGCCTAAAATCAGGATTGTTGTGCAACTGCATTATGTCGAAGATTATTCTGTAAACGAAATTGCTTCAATTCTGCATATACCGTCAGGCACAGTAAAAAGCCGTCTTTCAATCGGCAGAACAAAGCTTAAATCAATACTGGAGGAGTAATAATGAATATAAATTTAAAAAATGAATATCCTGAAATGCCCGAAAGTTTTCATTCTGTTGTGTTTGAAACGGTTCAGAGTGTTGAAGAAAAGGGTATGTCTGTCAGAAAAAAATCACCCCTGAAAGTTGTTGCACTTGCGGCGGCAATTACGGCTCTGCTTACCTTAACAGGTTTTGCGGCAAACACTGTCTATGAAAAATTTATCAACAAGGAGAATTATAAGGTAACTCTTGACCTGAACGAAGAATCAACAGATAATTTGAAATCACCGGAATATGTAAAACTCAATTTCGGTTATCTGCCCGAATATCTTGACACAGCCGATGCTCCGTATAAGCTTGGAATAAAGACACAGACAGGTGATATTGCTCCCTCGGGGCTTACATTCCGTCTGTTCAGAAATGAAACGGCAAAAGACCTTGAAATATTCTATGTCGGCAGTGCAACTGAGTGTATGTTCGGTGACAATCAGGGTGCTGTTATGAAAATTGACACGGGTATTGAATCCGACGGTGACAATTATGATAAGGAGTTTCTTATCAATTTCGCTGATATGGGTTATGTTCTTCACTGCTATGTTTCGGAAAGAATCAGCGAAGATGAAATGATGAAAATTGCAAACGGACTTTCTCTTACAGAAACAGATAAAGAACACGCATTTATCATTGATACTTATATTCCGACAACGGATAACGGTGGAATAATTGAACCCTCTTCTGATATTGTATACTCATATGCAGAAGACGCTGTTGTAAGAGAGCTTGGCGAAACATTCAATATAACAGCCCACAACGGTGATATTGACGGAAATGATTATACACTCTGTGTAAAAAATATTGAAATCCGTGATAATGTAAAAGGTCTTGATTACAGAAGTTTCAATCTTGCAAAAGATATTTCTGACTATGTTGATGAAAACGGCAATTTTAAAACTTATGATCGCAAAATTTATAATTACGGCGACGGTGTAAACTCAATTTCATCAATAAAGAAAACAGAAACTGTCGGCAGAAAAATAATTCTGATTGATATTGAAGTCACAAACAATGAAAAATCAGCAAATGAGTTTTACATTGATGCAGGTATCTGCAGTATCAGCGGAACACACGAAGCAAACAGATTTAACAACTTTGAAGCCTCTTATATAAGCGGTCAGTACGGTGGGACCGGCGGTTATTATCACATTCCCTTTGAAGCAGGTGAAAAGAAAACTGTAACTTACGGTTTTGTTATTGATGACGATGCCGATTTTACAGACCTTATGTTTATTGCCGGAAGTCTGTGGGATGTTACGGACGGTGTTGTAATAGAATAATAAGCCGATGTCGAAAAAACATAATAAGGATAATACCCGGATAACAGTCCGTATAAATTCTTTGCTTATGGTAATTTGCTTTGTGGGGTTAGTATTATTTTTATCCGATAATGCTCTGATTGAAATGGATACCATGTCTCAGAATCCTGATTATCCCACGGGGTGCGAGATGGTTTCGGCTGTTATGGTGCTTGATTATTACGGTTTTGATGTGACTGTTGATGAATTTTCCGACAAATATCTGTTAAAGGGAAATGCTCCATATATATCTGACGGTGTATGGTACAGCAGTGACCCTGATAAAGTTTTTCTCGGGGACCCGAAAAGTGAAGACGGCTGGGGAATATGGGCAAAAGGTCTGGCAAGAAGTATAAACTATTTCTTTGATGAAAAAGGAATTAAGGCAGATGCAGTATATTCCTGCTCAGACACACTTGATAATCTGTGCCTGAAATACATCCGAAACAATATTCCCGTTATTGTGTGGTGCACTGTAGATATGGCAGAGCCTTACAAAAATATAAGTCCCCGTATCGAAAACAGTGTTGACCGTTTTACATGGATAAGCCCCAATCACTGTATGGTTCTTGTTGGATATGATGCTACGGGATATTATTTCAATGACCCTATGACGGGAAAATGCCGTAAATTCGGGAAAAATGAGTCTCAGATTGCATTCGGTGCCAACAATTCCCAGTCGGTTGTGATTGTCACGGAGAATTAATTCATAAAATTCTTTTTTACTCTTGCATTTTCTTTCGTGAAGTTGTAAAATAATCTGTAGATTATTGAAAGGAAAGTGTAAAATGAAAAAGTTTATTGTTGAAACATCTGCAAGACACGTTCATGTATCACGTGAAGATCTTGATATTCTCTTCGGTGAAGGCTATGAACTCACAGTTAAGAAGGAACTCTCACAGCCCGGTCAGTATGTAACTAACGAAAGAGTTGCTGTTGTCGGCCCCAAGAGCCAGTTCCCCGCAGTTTCAATCCTCGGTCCCGTAAGACCTGCTACTCAGGTTGAAATTTCAGCTACAGACGCAAGAGCAATCGGCGTTGTTGCTCCTATCAGAGAGTCAGGCGACACAGCTGAATCAGGCTGCTGCAAGCTTGTAGGCCCCAAGGGTGAAGTTGAACTCAAGGACGGCGTTATCGTTGCTAAGAGACATATTCACATGACAACAGCTGATGCTGCAGAGCTTCAGGTTGCTGACAAGGACGTTGTTAATGTTAAGATTGAATCAGAAGGCAGAAGCCTTGTTTTCGGTGATGTTGTTGTAAGAGTTAATGATAACTTCGGTCTTGCAATGCATATCGATACAGACGAAGCAAATGCTTGTTCTGCAACTCCCGCAACAATGGGCGAAATCGTTAAGTAATAACACAATAAAATGAAGGACTGTAAAACGTTGAGTTTTACAGTCCTGTTTTTTTTTGATAAATCAGAATTTGTCGAGGTCCCCTCGACAAATTAATGAGTAATTAGTAATGATTAATGAGTAATGGTGGAAAGGGCTGCGCCCTTTAAATCCTATTATAGAGCGAAGCGGAACATAAGTCGCTTGCGACTTCCGACATTACTCATTACTCACTACTCATTGCTCATTTTTGTCGGGCAACAGCCCGACAAATTATTGTTTGTCTTCTGAATTAAGTTCAGGTAAAGAGTATTTCTCTTTCAGCTCTTCGATTTTTTCAAGCTTTGCCGATAATCTGAGAACGATTCTTGCATCGGCGGCATTTACATTTGAATCATTGTTGATATCGGAAACCTTCTTCTGAGCTTCTGAAAAGTCGGTTTCAAGTTTTGCCGAAAATCTCAGGATAAGTCTTGCATCGGCGGCTGTGACACCGTCTGAGAGCGTTGCATCGCCCCATTGAGTAAGTTGCACGGGGTTATCGGGATTTGTCGGGTTTTCGGGGTCTGTGGGATTTTCAGGCTCTTTTGTGTTAATCCATTTTGCATAAAGAGTGATGTTTCCCGTTGTATATGCTCTGATGTATTCGATTTGCTGAGTGTATTCTTCGTCAAGATACCATCCGCCGAATTTGTAATCTGAATTGATAGTCTGAGCCTCTTCAAGAGACACCTGTTCCGTGGTTGTTCTGACAAATATTTTGTTTTTGTTCACAACCTGTGATTCCTTTACTTCACCTGAACCGAGAACATATGATACGGAGTATGTTTTTTCTGTTATATCGGCATAAATGATGATGTCGCCGTAAGAATCGGCAGGTATTGAATCAATTTTTATTTTTCTTGCTTCGTCAAGACACCAGCCGTTAAAAATGAAGCCTTCTGCCTCGATGGGAAGGAGAGTTGTGTTGTCACCGAAATTGTATTTTACGGGGTTGGGATTCTCAACTTTAAGATAAGAAGGTCTTATCATCGCATAGTCATATGAAATACTGTACACAGCCGTTTCCCATTTTGCATATAATGTCAGGGGCTCAAGCTGACCTGCTTTTACGGTTGTAATTTTTTTTGTGAGCTCCTTATTTGTGTACCAACCTGCAAAACGGTAGTTTTTGTCTGTTGAAACGGGATCGTTGAGCAGAAGAGTATCAGTACTTCTTGCGGATTCGGGATTGTTTGCATAAACTGTTGATGCATCAATTCCGCTTGAATCTGCAAGGACATATGTTATATTGTAACTTTTTACAGCCCATTTCGCATAAAGAATTATGTCTCCGCTTGTGCCTTCTGTAATTGATGTTACCTGATTTGTAAATAATGAATCGGTAAACCAGCCTTCAAAGGTGAATGCGGGGTCATCGGTTGAAGCATCGGCGAGAACGAGTTCCTGAGAGTAAGTATACTCTGCGGGATTGGGGTTTTCCACTTTATAGGAACTTTTTTCGGCTTCACCCATATAATATAAAACGGAGAAGGAAGCTTCTTTCCATTTTGCATAAACCGTTACGTCTTCGCAAGTGTAGGAATTAATTGATGAGACGGGTTTTTTGTATTCTTTATCAAGAAACCAGCCTTCAAATGTGTAATTGCCCGATGTGTGGTTAGGGGCATGAAGATAAACCGTTTCGGTTGTTTTTCTTAAAGTATCATTGCTGTTTGTTATATCGGATGTGTCTGTAAGCACACCTGGGGTTGTAAGGACGTAATTTACGGAATATTCCGATTCATACCATTTTGCGTATAAAGTAATATCACCCTCAGAATCTTCAGGGATTGATGTTATTTTTTCATTCATTGATGAATCTGCAAACCAGCCCTGAAAATCAAAGCCCTCGCATTCGGGATTATTGAGAATTAATTCCTCACCTTTTATGTAGCTGTCGGGGTTGTTATTGATAATATATTCAGAGCGAATATCTGCAACGGTAAAATCATACTTAATAGTGTATTCTTCGTTAGCATTTGCCGTAAGAGGAAATACGGCAATAAGACAAAGAATCAGAAATATATATATGCATTTTTTCATTTTTTATTTTCCTTCCTTAAAAACGGGAGTTGAATATATTATAAAATAGTAACAAAAATAAGTCAACTGTAATAATTTACATGAAATTATTACAACTTTGTAATAATTGATTACAGGTTTGTTATAATCATTGACTTTAAGGGGGAATTGGTGTAAAGTATGCAACGTAGTGAGTAATCACTGATTATAGTTTTGATTATTATGAAAGGAGCTAACATATAATGAAGAAGGTTATTCTTACAGTTGCTGCTCTTCTTGTTTCAGCTGCTATGGTTTTCTCATTTGCAGGTTGTACAGAAAAGCCCGTTGACGGTGAAGATGAAAGCGTTGCTGCTACAGACGTTGTAGAAGCAGAAGCAAGCTCAGTTCTCGCTTAATTTGTTAGCAAATATTTAATTTAAATGAAAATTGCTCCCGACTTTTGTCGGGAGTTTTTCATTAATGTCTGCTTTTTTTAACAAGGTCAAGAAGAATCTTTTTTTCATTCTTTTCCGGGTGTTTTATAACAGTTTCAACAAGAAAATTGAGTGTGTCGCCGATATCGTTTGCAGGGATGAGTTTTTTCAGGTCGTTCCCGTCAACTGCAAGCTGTTTTATTGAATAAGGCTCGTCGTTGTTCATTATTTCATCAAATGTGGAGTAAGCAAAAACAAGCTTGTCGGCAATATCTCTGTAACCCTTTGAAAGACCCGATTTATCTGCACGGCGGATTTTCATAAGCCTTATGAAATTTTTTTCGCCGAGCTCTCTGATGTATTCTTTTACCTGAATACGTGTTTCGGGCACTTCCTTATCGTGAATTGAAACAAGGTATGACACGGTATTTATATATTCTTTGCTGAATTTCAGTCTTCTTAAAATGTTTTCGGCAATAACACCGCCGACAGCGGCATGGTTTTTAAATGTTGAATTGCCGTTTTCGTCAATTGCGTGTGTTGCGATTTTGCCCGTATCGTGAAGGAGCATTGTTAGTCTTAAAACGGGGTTGGCTTCAATATTGTTAACGGTGTGGACGGTGTGCACCCATACGTCGTATGCATGTTTTTTTCCGTACTGCTTGAAATCGAATTCAAGTCTTAATTCGGGAATGAATACTCCGATTACACTCCTGAATTTTGTAAGAACTTCAAAAACATTTTCACCGCACAAGAGCTTCATGAGTTCCTTTGTAAGTCTTTCGGCGGCAATTGCACCGAGAAGATTTTCATTCTTTATTATTGATTCAGCTGTTGCTTCTTCTATGTTGAAACCGAGAACCGATGAAAAACGGACAGCTCTCATGATTCTCAGTCCGTCTTCATTGAATCTTTTATCGGGTTCGCCTACACAACGGATGATTTTATTTTCAATGTCGTCTCTGCCGCGGAACGGGTCAATAATGCCGTCTTCGTGGTTATAAGCCATGGCATTTATAGTGAAATCACGTCTTGCGAGGTCATCTTCGATATTGCTTGTGAATGAAACCGAATCGGGATGTCTGTTGTCTGAGTATTCACCGTCAATTCTGAATGTTGTTACTTCAACGGGTGTTTTTCCCGATACAACAAGCACGGTTCCGTGGTCAATGCCCGTGTCAACCGTTCTGAATGACGCAAAAATCTTTTTGAGTTCTTTCGGTGATGCATCTGTTGTAACATCCCAGTCATCGGGTTCTCTGCCCATGAGTGAATCACGCACACAACCGCCCACAACATAAGCTTTGTGGCCGTTTGCGGAAAGAATATTTATAACATTTTCTACGTCGTTCGGTATTGTTATCATATTGATTGACTCCTGTGGTATTTTTTTGGTAATTTACTTGAATTATCTGATATTTTGTGTTAGAATAAAAACACAACACAAAATACAGCAGGTGATTAATGTGAAATGTCCGTTTTGCGGTTATGAAGAAAGCAAAGTTATCGATTCCCGTCCTACAGACGAGGGTGAAAAAATCAGAAGACGCCGTGAATGTCTGCAGTGCCAGAAAAGATTCACAACATATGAAATCATTGAAACATTGCCCATCGTTGTAGTTAAGAAAGATAAGTCAAGGCAGGTTTTTGACCGCACAAAGCTTATAGGCGGTATGCTCAGAGCATGTGAAAAGCGTCCCGTGCCTCTTGAAGTTATTGAACACGCCGTTGATGACATTGAAGCTCAGCTTCAGAATTCAATTGACAGGGAAGTTACTTCAATCAAAATCGGTGAACTTGCAATGGACAAACTCAAGAATATTGATGAGGTTGCGTATGTCCGTTTTGCATCTGTTTACAGACAGTTCCGTGATATCAACTCATTCATGGATGAACTCGGAAGACTTCTCGGAAGTAAAAACATCTGATATCTTACAGCATGATCTGATTTCAGGTCATGCTTTTTCTTTTGGCAACTTTATAATGAATGTGGTACCTTTGCCGAGCTGACTTTTTACACTTATTTTTCCGCCGCAGAGTGTTACAACTCTTTTTGCAAGGGGAAGACCGAGTCCGTTTCCGTTGAGCTTGTGTGATGCATCGCCCTGATAGAACTTATCGAAAATGTGTTTCTGAGTTTTGTCATCCATTCCGATGCCGTTATCGGTTATCCTGACGGTTGTATAAGAATCGTCAGAATAGCATTTTATTTTTATTATTCCGTTTTCGGGAGTGAATTTTACAGCATTGCTGAGAATATTCTGCCACACGTGAGAGAGCATTTCTTCATTTGAAAAATATCTGACTTCGGAGAGCTCGAGGTCAAATTCTATGTTTTTTCTGCTCCATTCCTTTTCAAGCAGGAGGATACATTTTCTAATCTGTTCATCAAGATAGAAATGAGTTTTTCCCGTAACCATCTGCTGATTTTCAAATTTTGTTAAAAGCAGAATGTTTGATGACATTGAAGCGAGTCTGTCTGATTCATTTACGATTATGCTTATATATTCTTTTTTCTGCTCTTCGCTGAGTTCGTCGTTCTGAAGCTGTTTTGCAAAACCTTTGATTGATACGATTGGCGTTTTGAATTCATGAGAGAAGTTGTTTATGAAGTCATTACGGAACATTTCCGTGCTGCCGAGTTCTTCTGTCATTGAATTGAAGCCTTTTACAAGGTCTGTGATGATAGTGTCGCTTTTCGGCGGTGTGACACGTGCGGAGAAATCACCGTTTGCAACTTTTTTCTGAGATTTTATAATTCCGTCAAGAGGCTTGAAGAAGTGCCTTGTTACAAAAAGAGAAACACCCGTGCCGATGATTGTACTTGAAATAAATGCAATAAACGTAAGCGAGACGGGAGCCAGCTGAATGAAAAGCTGAGGAAACAGTCTTCTTATCAGCAGGATTGTAAGCATTGTTGCTCCGCTTGATGAGAAAAGAATCAGGAAGAAAACTACCGTAATGATGATGTGAAATGCCCAGTCTCGTCTGAACAGATTCTTAAACATATTTTTTCTCCTTAAACGGCTTTATAGCCGAGTCCTCTTATTGTGACTATGCTGAAATCGGGATTATTTTTGAATTTGTCACGCAGTCTGTTTATATGAACGTCAACGGTTCTTTCGTCCGTGTCAGAATCCATATCCCAGATTTCATCCATAAGCTGACGTCTTGTGAAAATTTTATCTTTATATGAAAGAAGCTGAAAGAGAAGCATAAACTCTTTCTGAGGCAGTTCAACGGTGCCTTCGGGAGTTGTAACGGATAATGAATCGTGATTGAGGACGGTGGAGCCGATTGTGATTTTTCTTTCGCTTGCAATTTTTGAACGTCTGAGAAGTGCCGCAATGCGAAGGAGCATTTCTTCTTCGTCAACGGGTTTGACCATATAATCATCCGTTCCCGCAAGGAAGCCTTCTTTTTTGTCCATATGAGATTCTTTTGCCGTAACCATAAGTATAGGTGTTTCCCAGCCGCATCCACGAAGAGTTCTTGTAAACTCAAAACCGTTCATTTTCGGCATCATAACATCAAGAATAATCAGGTCAACGTGAATCCTGTCCATAATTTCAAGCCCTTCTTCACCGTCACATGCACAGACGGTGTCATATCCGTTCTGCATAAGAACGGTGCTTGTGAGCTTTCTTGTGTTCTCGTTGTCATCAACAATCATTATTTTCAGCATCTTAAGCCACCTCATTATATTATTATATAACATAATTCTTCACAGTACAACAGTATTTAATAAAATAATTAATAAACAATAATTTGTCGGGCTCTTTCAAATTCGCAATTTGAAATGCTCAATTCGCAATTTCGGAAGTCCTTCGGGCTTGAATTATATAAATGGGTCAAAGGGCGAAGCCCTTTCCGCAATTGAGCATTGCGCATTGAGAATTGAGAATTTTTGTCGAACTTCAGTTCGACAAATTCTGATTTATTAAACAAAAAGGACGTCTTTGGGAGACACTTCAAAAAGAAGATTCTCCCAATTTTTTTTACATTAAAAATGACACTTTCGGTTTGAAAGTGTCATAGTGGGTTACATGCTTAAAAAATCAACCTATCTCAAAAATAAGTGATCTTGTGAGACAGGTCTCACAGTGATATTTTGCCTTACGGCAAAGTGATATTAAAACCTTTGGTTTTAGTTATATTATATTCGCCCTAAAACTCGCGATGCGAATATAACTTGGGCGAAGCCCAAATACAACTGCGTAGCAATATAACTCGCCAAAGGCGAATATAACTGAGGCACACTTCCTTACGGAGTGTGCCTCTTCCGGGCGTCCTTCGTTTATTCTGATTTATTCTTTTACGAATCTTACATTCACAAGCTCGAAGCCGTGGAGGTTGAGTGCTGAATCTGTTTTTTCTGAAATCTTTTCTTCCATGATATTTACTGTTTCAGCCATTTTGTAACCCTTGATTGAAACTGTTGCAGTCTGTTCTGAATCTGAACAGTTGTAGAAACGGGCAATGAGTCCGTTGCCGTCTTCGGGAGCCTTGATTGTTTCAAGAATGATGTTGTCGTTGTCTGATTTGTAGCAGGTGCCTTCACCGTTTCCGCCGTTGCCTTCTGTGATAACAAGAGGATTGTTGACGAAATATGCTCTCTTGTATGTCTCCTTGCCGACTTTTCCAGCGTGAGGCATAACAGCCCAGTTGACTTCGTGATGTCCCTGGTCAACAATCTTGCCGGGGCCGCCTTCGGGTGAACGGATAAGGTCGAGGTCGATTACACCGAACTTGCAACGGTAACCGTACTTGGAATCATTGATGAATGAAAGACCCATATTGTCTTCTGAAAGGTCAACGAACTTCTGAGCTGAAACTTCAAACTGAGCAAGCTCCCATGAATCGTTTTCAGTTACTTTTCTCTTGAGGTGACCGAACTGTATGTTGAAGGATGCTTCATCAGTTGCAACGTTTGTGGGAAGAGCCATACGGAGCATTGAAACTGTGTCATTCATTTCGATTTCCATTTTACCGTAGAGAGTGTTGTCGCCGTCAAGAACCCAGTAGGTCTGAGTGATTTCCGTATTCTTGATTTTATATGTTGCCTTTGCACTTGCCTTTGCACCGTCTGTGTCTGTTTCAAAAGCGATACATACAGCATCTTTCTTTGTGTTGATGTAGTCTGCTCTGCAGTCTGTCATATCCCAGCAGTCGCCGTAATCATCGTACATTGAGAATACGAAGCCCTTTGAATCTGCAGGCATGAATTCACGACCGAGTGCCTTGTCGAAAATTGATGATACATAGCCGTCCTTGAACTGAACTTTTATCTTGTCATTTTCGATTGTGTGATAGTCTGAATATGCCTTGAACTCGGTTGTTTTGTCCTTGATTTCGGTTGCACCGAAAGCGGGGACTGAAACATCATACCATGTCTTGCCAAGCTTTATCTTTGTATCATAATCGAATGCGTTGAGGTTGACAGCTGAATTCTTCTTGTAGAGTGAATTGAGGAGGTCCTGAGTTGCATATGTGAGCTTGTTGTGCATTGCCTTGTAACGGGGCACGCATTCCTCGTAAACTCTGTTGATTGATGAACCGGGAAGGATATCGTGGAACTGATAAAGAAGAACTTCTTTCCACATTTCGTCGATTTCTTCCTTTGAAATGGGAAGAGCAAAACCTGCATCCTTTGCCATTTGAGCAACTATTTCATAGTTACGAAGGGCAAATTCACATTTTCTGTTATATTTCTTGTTGTCACTTCTTGTTGTGTATGTACCCTGATGTCTTTCAAGGTAAAGCTCGCCTTCATAAGTGGGATAGGGTGTTACACCGTCGTCAAAATCATTGAAGAAGTCCATAGCCTTAGCAAATTTAACCTTAGGCATGCTTCGGAGGCTTTCAAATCTTCTTCCTCTTTCGATATGCTCAAAACCGGGACCTGCACCGCCGTCACCGATACCGTAAAGCATCATTGCCTTGTTTGAAATGGGTCTTTCAATATATCTCTTTTCACCTTTTGTCATGTGACCTGCATAACAGGGTGAGTTGTATGTGTTTTCAGGCAGCATATGAGCGAGAATTGTTGAGCCGTCAAGGCCTTTCCAGTAGAATGAATGATAGGGGAAGTCGTTATAAATGCTCCAGCTCATTTTCTGAGTGAGGAAATAGGGAACATCGGCAAGCTTCATAACCTGAGGTACACATGCTGAGTAACCGAAGCTGTCGGGAACCCAGAAAATCTTCATATCAAGACCGAATTCATCACGGTAGAACTTCTTGCCGTAGAAGAACTGACGGACAAGGCTTTCGGGCCCTATAAGGTTTGAATCGGGCTCAACCCATGTTGCACCCTGAACATCCCATTTGCCTTCTGCAACAAGGTCTTTTACCTTTGCATAAACCTTGGGATATCTGTCCTTGACCCATGAATAAAGCTGTGCCTGAGAAGCACCGAAAACGTAACCGGGATACATTTCGGTGTTCATAATCTGAGTTGAGAATGTTCTGCCGCCCTTACGGTAGCTTTCTCTGATGGGCCAGAGCCATGCAAGGTCAAGATGCGCATGACCGACTGCGTAATATGTGAAATCTGATTCTGATTTCTGTGAAAGGATAGGTTCAAGCACCTTTCTCTTTTCTGCAGCCTCTGCATCTGTCAGATAGTCACATTTGATTGCATTTAAAGCAGTTTTTATCTCTGCCTTGAATTCCTCGTCATCGCCGTAATCAAGAACACCTAAAAGAACATGCACATCATATGCAAGGTCACGCATGTTTGCATTTTTCTTTGCGGCATAAAGCTCGTGGAAACGTGATTCTCTTCTGCTGTTGCCGAAAAGGTCGTTTGCCGCGCCGTCAATCCAGAAATCGAAATATTCACCGTTAAGAAGAGCATCTGTAACGGGAATGATTCTCTTCATCGGTTCGCCGAGACTTCTGTCTGAATCTGATGAAACGCAGGTGATTGCCTGAATTTCATTGCCGAAGCGGTCATATACAAGACCTTCACCGCCGCAGTCAACGATAACTGTGTCACAGCCTTCGGGTCTCTTGCCTGTGATGTGGAACCATGCGCAGTCAAATACATTTTCGCACCATTTGCCGCCGATTTTAACGGTGAATTTGTCACCCTTATAACGGTCTTCAAAGCTTAAGGGTTCAAGTGAATAATAACCCGTGCCGTCAAGCGGAGAAATAATACGGTATGCTAAGTCGAAAAGCAGGTCTGAGAAATTCTCAAAGCTCTGTCTTTCGGGACAATCAAATTTTTGTTTGAAATTAAAAGTCATCTGTTTCACCTCAAGGTTATATTTTAATTCTATTATAATAAAAATGATAACATTGTCAATAAAATATTTGAAATATTTGTATAAGTTTTACATAAAAAGGGAAAGATATAGTGAATTAATAACCCGAAAGGATGAAAACAATGATTGAACAGGATACAATTAAACTTCTTCGTGAATGTGATGCAGGTGTTAAAATGGGTACGGCATCAATTGACGATGTTATTGAGTATGTTGATTCCGATATTCTCAGAAAATATCTCAGCGAATGCAAGATTGAACACGAAAAGCTTAATACTGAAATTCAGTCTCAGCTTGACAAATTCCACGATGAAGGCAAGGACCCGAATCCCATGGCAAATGCTATGTCATGGATAAAGACAAACGTAAAACTTGCGATGAAGGAATCCGATCACACAATTGCAGACCTTATGACAGACGGATGCAATATGGGTGTAAAATCACTCAATATGTATCTCAATAAGTACAAAGCCGCCGATGAAGTTTCAAAAGACATCTGCAAAAGACTTATCAATCTTGAAGAGAAGCTTGCAATTGATATCAGAGGTTTTCTTTAAACAAAAAACTCACAGATTTTCGTCTGTGAGTTTCTTTATTGTATAAATATTATTCAGCTTTTTCGTCTTTTTTTACTTCAACGTCTTCGTCAGCAAACTTAAGTATTGTTGACATGATGATGTCGTAGCTTGCTTCAATTGCTTCGGGAACAAGTCTGTCGTAGCTGTCACGTCTGTTGTGATAGTAATCAGCAGGAGAGGGGTCCATAGCTGCAAGACAAGTTGCTGTGATACCTGCCTGAGTAAATGCTGCAGCGTCTGATGAACCGAAGAATACGTTTGCAAATTCAAGGTCATCGTGACCTGCTTCAATTGCGGCATCCATAACAAGCTGACAGAATTCGGGGTCGTGCTTTACTGTGCCTGTCATATCTCTTGAATAAACATTGAGATATTCACGGTCACAGAGAGTGTCAACGCAGAGAACTGCTGTTTCAACACCTGATTCCATATATTCTTTGTAATGATCCTTTGCGAACTGCTTTGCACCGCGAAGACCTGCTTCTTCACCGTCTGTAATCATAGCAACAACTTCAGTGTTCTTGAAGTTGATTCCTGCTTCGTCAAGCATCTTGAGAGCTGTTGCGGCTGCAAGTGTACCTGTAAGGTTATCGTTTGCACCGGGAACAAGGTTTTTGAAGTTAACGAATGCAAAGAGAGTGAGCATATTGAGGATTGTGAAGAAGTGGAACGGATATGAATATTTATCCATAAACTTTGTGAATTTTGAGTTGTTTCCTGATGCTGTAAGAACAGCAGTAACCGAACTTGCAACAGCAGAAACAATACCTGAAACGATTGAGCCTGCCATAACGGGAGTCATATACTTAGCCTTGCCGTAGTATGTGTGACGCCATTCATATGCAGAGTCAATATGACCGTTGATAACGATTCTCTTCTTTGTTTCTTCTGTAGCCTTTCTTGTAGCAATAAGGTTCTTACCTGTAATCTTCTTGTAAAGAGGCTCACAGAATTCTTTGTAAAGAAGGAATTCCATAGCTGTTACGGTAAGACCTGCAATAGCTGTTGTACCTACAATAGCATGAGGAAGTGCTTTGCAGTTTGCAAGCTTTCCGAGTTTGCCGAGCTTTTCGGGTTTTACATATTTAATCACACCGCCTGCGGCAATTGCTGCAATGATTGATGCGCTGACTGACTTTGTGAAGTGAAGGAATGCCTTGGGAGCCATCTTGTATTCTTCATAATGTGTTTCGTCACAGTATTTTTCAAGGTCCTTACGGAGCATTTCCTGAGCTTCAAAACATTCTTTACTGCCCGGCTCTCTTCCGCCGACTTTTTTGATTATTTCGGTGATTTTTTCAACTGAATAATCAACATTATCTTTGATGATTTTTTTATCAAAATCCGCAAATTTCATTCTTTGGTCTCCTTGTTAGTTAATATCAATTTAATAATATAGTAACATTTTTCTCCCGTCAAGGTGAATTCAGAATGTTTTATGTTATATTCATTGCAAATTCATAATTTGTTAATATAAAATTATAAAAATCCACACAAGTTTGTTTTTTGTGATTGCGGAAATATTTTGCTTGCATTCGGGCACAGTCCGATAAATTCTGATTTGTGCAAATTTTACATTATAATTAATATATTTTTTACAACAAAATCAAAAGAAAATAATATTCTTATATTGAAATTGTTGACATTTTATGCTATACTTTTAGTGAATAATTATGGGCTTTTATATGCAAATAACTCAGAAAGCCTATTAAGGGAGGAAATTATATGTCGAAAATCAAAAATTATTCTCGACACATCGTGGTGCTGTTAGTAGCTTTTGCAACAGTATTCACATGCCTTTTTGCCTTCACTCCTGAAGCAGATGCAGGCGCAACTAATTACAAGTGGCGAGTTTCTTACCAGCTCGATCAGGGTAATAACAATACCGAATCTTGTTATGTAAGACTCTATTACAAAACAAACAACGGTACCGGCTCTGAAACTTATGTTCAGATTGAAGGTGACGATATCACTTTCGATAAGGACAAACACGGCTGGTATTACTGGACATCAGATTCATCAGTCGGTGCACCTTCCAGTGGTGGTTCTTTCAGAAGTTCTCATACACTTCCTGCCGGTGCATTCCCCACTAAAGTTGATGTTTATGTATATTGTGAAAGCGGTTCACCTGCTTATCAGGAAGTCAGAATCAAGTCCATTAAACTTGAAGTTATGAATCAGAGCGGTTCTGTTGTTGCTGCATCAGGCACGGCAGACCTTACAGTCCCCAGCAGTAAGGATGCACAGAACAGAACTGCTACTGTTACAATTCCGACAACATCATATCCTTATGTCACAAACTGGAGCATAAGCGGTCTTCCTTCAACATATGCTTATGTTAACAGAGACGGTTCAAACTACACTGCTACTGCTACTATCACTGCAGAAGACAACTACGGTGTAAACTGGGTGAATGCTCCCACAACAACAGGTACAAATGTTACTGTAAATAACGGTTCAACTGCAACTCCTACTGTTGTTTTCGGAAATAAGGATACCGACTACAGCGCATCTATCACATCTAAGTGGTCAACAGGGAATTCTTCCCAGTCAACGGTTTCCAAAACATATTCAATTTCAACTGTTTATGTTCCTCATAAGCTCACAATTGATGCAAACGGCGGTACATACAGTGCAACTAACCCCATTACGGGTAAATACAGTTATGAAACTGCAGAAGTTTCAAATCCCACAAGAACTGCATATACATTTGATTCCTGGACAATGACTTCAGGCGACGGTGTAATGAACGGAAGTTCATTTACTTTCGGTAAAAATGATTCTGCAATCAAGGCAAACTGGACTCCTGTACAGTATACAATTGCTCCTGTATATGAAGGTAATTCATATTCTGATGTTGCATATAATATTGAAACAACAAGCATTTCTCTTCCCACTCCTTCAAGAACAGGTTATACATTTGCAGGCTGGGTAGTTTCAGCTGCAGCCGGTAACTGGACTGTAGGTGAGAGTGTAACAACAAATCCCGCAGGTAAATACGGTAATATCACCGTTTCACCTTCATGGACTCCCAACAGCTATACACTTAACCTCAATGCAAATAAAGCAGGAGCTTCTGTTTCTCCCGCATCAAAAACTGTTAAGTACGAAACAGCAATCGGTGACCTTCCCGTTCCTACCGTAACAGCTTACGATTTCATCGGCTGGTTTGATGCATCACAGGGCGGCTCAAAGGTTACTGCTGATACTGTTTATACAACAGCAGGCAATTCAACAGTCTATGCACAGTGGTCTCCCACCGTATACAAATTCATTATTGATGAAAACGGCGGCGACACAGCAGCTGACGGTGCATACAATATTGAAGCAGGTGTTATTCCCGAAGGAACAACAAGAACAGGTTACACATTCAGCCATTGGGAAGTAAAAGAAAGTGTCGGCAACTGGGTTGCAGGTTCAACAGTCAATCCCGGTGCAAGTGCAGTAGGAAAATACGGTGATGTAACTCTCAAGGCTGTTTACACACCCAACAACTATACACTTAATCTTGACCTTAATACTCCCGCAGGTGCTGTAACAGAACCTGAATGCGAAAAGAGTTCAATGTCTGTTACATTTGATAATGCAATCGGAACTCTTCCCGTACCCACACTTGACGGTTATGATTTCGCAGGTTGGTATACATTATCATCAGGCGGAACTGCAGTAAATGCATCAACAGTTTATAAAACTGCAAGTGATTCAACAGTTTATGCAACATGGACACCTAAATCCTATACTATTATAATAGATGAAGATGCAGGTGTAGCAGTACCCGACGGTTCATACACAATCGAATCAGGTGTTGCTCCCGAAGGTACAACAAGAACAGGTTACACATTCAGCCATTGGAAAGTTAAGGAATCTGTCGGCAACTGGCTTGCAGGTTCAACACTCAATCCCGGCGACAGCATGACAGGTAAATACGGTAACGTAGAGCTTATTGCTGTATGGACTGCAAACAAATACACAGTTTCATTTGATCTCAACGATACAGAAGGTGTATCAGATGCAACTGCAGACAAGACAACAATTCAGGCAACGTATGATGCATACCTTGATGCAAATGAAACCCTTCCCGTTGCAACAAGACCCGGTTATAACTTCCTCGGCTGGTTTACTCAGCCCGAAGGCGGCGAAGAAATAACGGAATCTCTTATTTATACCGTAGAGGGCGAATCAACATACTATGCTCATTGGGAACTTGTTACTTATACTGTTTCATTCAATGTAAATAACGGTAATCCCATGGAACCCATTACATATACGGTTGAAGATGAACTTGTTCTTCCCGAAGCTGTAAGAGACGGTTATGAATTCATAACATGGCGTTTCCTTCAGGCATCTACAGGTTCATGGGTAAGAAATACAACTTATAAGGGTGACCTCGGCAACAAGAACTGGGGTAATGTCACTCTTACTGCTGATTACAAAATTAAAACTTACACAATCACATGGGATATTAACGGCGAAATTGAAACATCAGAACATGAATACGGCACATATCCCTCACATGCAGATCCCGCTGTTACAACAGACCCCTATTATGAATATCTGTTCACAGGCTGGACTCCCGATATTGAACTTGTTACAGGTCCGACAACTTATACAGCCGAATTTGAAAAATTCCCCAAATCATATAATGTAAAATGGGTTGATGAAGACGGCAATACTATTCACAGCGGTCTTCTCGGTTACGGTGAAACAATTCCCACAAATGTTGTAGATGCACCTTCAAAGGAAGGTTATACAGTAGAGTGGGATTACAGCGGTCATGTAACAATGCCTGCAGAAAATATTGTTATCAAGCCTGTTTACACTCCCATTAAATACAAAATCACATGGAATGTTGAGGGAACTGAATTCCATTATGATATGGTTGATTATGATTCACTTCCCGTATATTCAGGCTCAACTCCCGTAAAGGCTGCAGACAGTAAATATACTTATACATTTGCAGGCTGGACACCCGAAATCACAGTTGTAAAGGGTGAAGCAACATACGAAGCAACATTTGATAAGACACCTCAGAATTATACCGTTTACTGGTATGCTGAAGACGGTACTCTTGTCACAAGCTATGTTCTTGCTTACGGTTCGGCAATCACAAATATTCCCAAAGTTCCCGAAAAGATCGGTTCTGTAGGTTCATGGGTTGATGTTCCCGAAACAATGCCCGACCACAATGTTGAGATTTATCCCGCATACGTAAAGGGTGCTCTCGTTACATGGTATCTTGACGGTACGGCAGACGGTGCTTATTATCAGCAGGGCTTTGAAAACGGAACACAGATTGAATATAACAGAAGCAATCCCGAAAAGCCTGCAGATGCTGAGTATACATACACATTTGAAGGCTGGTCAGAAACTCCCGGCGGTGAACTTATTTCGGGTTACCCCGTAGCAGGTTCAACAGATATCGTTTACTATGCTGTATATTCAAAGACTCCCAATGAATATACAATCACATGGAAAGCTGACGGTAATGTTGTTCTTGAAGAAACAATTGCTTACGGCTCAGGTATTACAAATGTTCCTGCAGTACCCGATAAGAAGGGTCACACAGGTAAATGGGGAACATTCCCCGCAACAATGCCTTCAACAAATGTAACTGTTGAAGCAGTTTATACTCCCAATGATTACACAATCACATGGGTAGTCGGCGATGAGGTTTATCCCACATTATTCACTTACGGCACAATGCCCGTATTCACAGGTGTCACTTATAAACCCTCAACAGCAACAACTGATTTCACTTTCACAGGTTGGGATAAAGACATTACTCTTGTTGAAGGTGACACAACTTATACAGCTCTGTATTCAGAATCTGCAAGAAAGTATACTGTTACATGGCAGTATGAAAACGGTGCAGTAATTGAAACTGACACAGTTGCAAACGGTGAAGCAATTACTTATATTCCTGTTATTGCAGAAAAAGAAGGTCACGAAGCAAAGTATGAAGTACCCGCTGTAATGCCTACAGAAAACATTACAATCACGGTTACATATGAAGCAAAGAGCTACACAATTACATGGAACACACCTGCAGGTCTTATTGAAGAAACATGGAAATACGGCGAAACACCCGTATACGATACTGAAAAGTACGGCGTTCCCGAAAAGGCAGCTACTCCCGAAAAGCAGTACACATTCCTTACATGGAGCCCCTCAGTTTCAACAGTTAAGGGTGACACAACATACACAGCTATCTTCTCGGAAACAACAAGAAAGTATACGGTTGTATGGTACGTTGACGGTGAATTCTATGAAACAAGAGATATTGCTTACGGTTCTGTAATTCCCACTCTTCCTGTTCCCGCTAAAGACGGTTATATCGGAAACTGGGATAATGCTTACAGAACAATGCCTGCAAAGGATCTTACAATCAATTCGGAATACACAGCAAGAAAGTATACTGTTTACTGGAAGGTTGAAGGTCTTACAGTTTACTCTGCATCAGTAAGCTACGGTGATGTGATTCCCGAACAGAAGGTTCCTGAAAAGCTCGGTTACACAGGTGCATGGGTAAATGTTCCCGAAAAGATGCCTGCTCAGAATATTACAATCACAGCAGAGTATAAGGCAAACGAATATAACGTAACATGGCGTGTCAACGGTGTTGATAATCACGATATCGCACAGTACGGCACAGATTATGTGATTACATTCACAGGCGAAACTATTCCCGAGGATGTAAGAATCACAGTCGGCGGAACAACTCTTGCAGTTGAAAATTATACTTATAACCTTGAAACAGGTGTTCTCACAATCAAGGGTACAGCTATTTTAGGTGACATTTTCGTTACAGCAAGAGCTCTCGGCGGTAAGCTTGATGTTGTTATTAACTCAACAAATGCGTCTCTGACAAATCAGAACACAACAATCAATGAAAGACAGGCATACCACACTCAGATTATTCCCGAAAAGGGTTACCTTCTTCCTGATTTCGTTGAAATCTATGTTGACGGCAGACTTATAACTGAAGGTTATGTTTATAATCCTTCAACCGGCAAGCTCACAATCAATGCCGAAGTTGTTTTAGGTGCTATTGAAATTACATTCGATTGTCCTCCCGATCCTGATTACGATCCTTCAGCTCCCGAAGAAGATGAATCAGTAAAAAATTGCGGCTGTAATTGCCACAGCAAGAACGCCTTTATTAAGTTCTTCTTTGATTTTGCAACATTCCTTCGTAAACTCTTCGGAATGGAACAGTATCGCTACTGTGATTGCGGTGCAGCACACTGGTAATCTTTAAAAATTTCTCCCTGACGAAAGTCAGGGAGTTTTTTTGTAGATAATATACAATTATGACTCTAAAAAATGTATATCTAAAATAAAAAAAAGTGGTGAAAAAGTCAGTTTGATATGATATAATATATAATTGTATAAGGAGGTCTTCTAATGGACGTTAAAGAAAAAGTTGTCGACACCGTCGGCAAGGTAAAAACTTATTGGAAAACACCCCCTAAAGGTCGTTATATGAACTTCAGGGAAATTGCTGCATACTCGGGCGGCGGTATCGGTGCTTACATGATTATCACACTCGGTAACGCATGTCTTCTGGCAATGGGTAACACACTTATCTCTTCAACACTCGGTGTTGGTGCCACGGATATGTACCTGCTCTATGTTATCGCAATTCTTATCAATATTCCTTTTACAGGAATCCGTGCCACCATTATCGATAACACGAGAAATAAAGCCGGTAAATACCGTCCTTACATAGTTACAATGGCTATTCCTACTGCCATTATATGTAACCTTATTGTATGGTTCCCGTATGATAAGTTAAGCTTAATCGTCGGTAACGGTCAGATATTCGGCAGAGATGCAGACTATGTTGCAAAATGTGCACTCATTCTTGTTCTGAATATCGCACTCAACTTCATTTACTATTTCTTCTACGACGGTTATGAAAACCTTATTCATGTTCTTTCACCCAATACGCAGGAAAGAACAGATGTTGCATCAATCAAGAGCGTCGTTTATTCATTCGCCCCCACAATTGTTAATCTTTTCACTCCCATTATTGCAAAGAATCTTTTCCATACAAACACAACGGATATCCGTGTTTACAGATTCCTCTATCCCATTCTTGCCGTACTCGGTATTCTTCTTTGTATTGTTGTTTACAAATACACGGAAGAAAAGATTGTTCAGGCAAGAACTCACGTTGTGCAGATTAAATTCACAGATGCTCTCAGAGCGGTTGCAAAGAATAAGTATTTCTGGATTATATCACTTGCAGGTTGGATAGGATTCCTTGAATCAGCATATTCAAACATTCTCAACTGGCTTTACAACTACGGCGGTGCATGCTCAGGTAACGTTTACGGTCTTGTTGTTACCCTTTACGGTAACGCATCTCTCTGGGGTATGATTGCCGCTCCCTTCTGTATCAGAAAATGGGGTAAAAAATCAGTTCTTGTTGTTACAAACATAATGAATGTTGCATTCATTCTTATGATGCTTCCCTTTACTCAGGAAATGAACAACCTCACAATCTGGCTTGTTCTCGGATGCCTTTACCTCAATGCTCTTATGGGCTCTTTTGCACATATTCTCAATCCTGCAATTCAGGCAGACATCCGTGATTATCAGCAGTATCAGACAGGCGAAAGAATTGACGGTATGTTCTCAGCCGTTGCAACAATCGGTACAATCATCACTCTCGGAACTTCTGCAGTTCTTCCCGTTATTTATGAAAGAGGCGGAATTACAGCCGAAATGGCTAAGAAAGTAACAGCTGACCCCAATGTTCTCAACCGTGTTCTCGGTGACGGAAAAACTGTCGGTCAGATTCTTGCAGAACAGCTTGCTGTAGGTCAGGATAACTATGCAAATCCCTATTCTGCACTTTATGATCTTGATATTTTCATTCCTCTTATGCATGCTCTTATTATCATCGCCGCTGTCGGTGCTTTTATGAACGTTATTCCTTATTTCTGGTATGACTTCAATGAAAGAAAGCAGCAGTCTGTTGTCCGTGTTCTTAAGGTTCGTGCAATGTATGAAGACCACGGTAACGGCGCACTCAAGGATGAAGACCTTGTTGAAGGTGTTGATATCATCAGAACATCAAGAGAAATGGCTCTTGAAACACCTAAGGTTCTTGATAAGAAGTCATATAAGGGCATTTCAGACAAAGAACAGAAAAAGATAGCTAAAAAGGCTTATAATGCTGACAAGCAGTTCAATGAAGAAATTGAAATTGCAAAATTTGTCTGTGCTGAACTTGATAAATATTCAAATCCCGTTTACTATGCACAGCTTGAACAGAGCCGTAAAGTTTTCTCTGCAGGTCTCCACGGTCTTCTTGACATGAATATCAATGAAATCAATGCTGAAATCTCAGCTGCAAAGGCAATGTCCAAGACTGATGATGCGGCTAAGGAAGCTCGTTCAAAGGCTATTGAAATTGCAAAGAACAAGAAGCTTGCTTTCAAGGAAATCAGAAAGAATTTCAGAAATCCCGAAGATTTTGTTCAGCCTGATTTTGCAGACCTTGAAAAATATTTCGATGAAGAAGACGAATGTGATGAAATCCTCAAGAAGCTTTATCTTGAAAAGGCTGCAGCAAAGAAGTCAAAGGATAATGTAAGACTCGGCGAGCTCAAAGACGAAATCAAGGCAATTGAGACAAAGCGCAAGCTTGCACGTGACAACAGCAAGAAGGAAATGGATAAGCACGCAAAGTTCAACCGTGCCGCAAAGCCTTATCTTGATGCTGAAAAGATGGTTCATCAGTACGAAAACTATCAGCACTTTGATGAAATTGCAGTAGATTACGAAGAAGCAAAGCAGAGAGTTGAGGCAAAGCGTGCCGCAGATGAAGCAGAACGTCTTGCAAAGGAAGCTGAAGAAAAAGCTTTCAGAGAACAGCTCAAGGCTCAGAAAAAGTCAAAGAAATAATTAAGGTTAAGTTATGGCATACGAAAATCTTTATGAAAATCTTGGTATGATGGCGGAAAAAATAAAGGATGAAAAAGTCCGTGAAATGTTCCGCAAATGCTATCTTAATACACTTGAAACCACCGTAAAATATGATGACGAGGGCAATGTCTTCGTCATCACGGGTGATATTGAAGCAATGTGGCTGCGTGACAGCAGTGTTCAGGTCAGTCATTATGTCAGAGCCGCAAAAGAAGATGAAGATGCAAAAGCTCTTGTCAGAAGTCTTCTCGAAAGACAGTTCGGGCTTATCTGCCTTGACCCTTACGCCAATGCTTTCAATGAATCGGCGAACGGCAGAGGTCACAACGATGATACAATGAAGCTTGATATCGTCTGGGAGCGTAAATACGAGATTGATTCTCTCATTTACCCTCTTTGGCTTCTTAACAGATACTACGAAAACACAGGTGATAAGGAAATCTTCGGTGAGAAGTTCAATAATGCTTACAAAATAATTCTTGATACTCTCATAACAGAGCAGAACCCGAAGAATTCGGAGTATTATTTCCGCAGAACGTGGGAAGACGGTAAGGATACTCTTGATAATAACGGTTACGGCGCCGATTATGCTTACACAGGCATGGTCAGAAGTGCATTCAGACCGAGTGACGACAAGTGTGTTTATCCTTTTCTTGTGCCCTCTAATATGTTTATTGTCGCAACTCTCAGAAATCTTCACAAAAACCTTTCAGATGCAGATGTTGCAGACCTTTACAAGGCTACTGCAGAGAATCTGTGTGCAGAAGTCGAAAAGGGCATAAATGACTTTGCTGTTGTTGAAACAGAAAAAGGGAAAGTTTATGCTTATGAGGTTGACGGGCTCGGCAATAAGCTTATGATGGACGATGCGAATGTCCCCAGTCTTCTCGCTCTGCCTTATATGGGGTATTGCAGTAAAACAGATGAAATGTATCTGAGTACAAGAAAGTTTGTTTTAAGCAAATCCAATCCCTATTACTTTGAAGGCACAGCCGCAAAGGGAATCGGAAGTCCTCACACTCCCGAGAATTACATCTGGCACATAGGTCTTCTTATTGAGGGACTTACAACAGATGACAGGGAAGAGATTGAAAGAATTTACAACACTCTTCTTTCAACAGACGCAGGTACGGGCTTTATGCATGAGGGCTTCAACTGTGATAATCCTGATGAATTCACAAGAAGCTGGTTTGCCTGGGCGAACACACTTTTTGCAATATTTATGATTGATAAAATACTTTAAAAACAACAGGACAAATTCTCCGAATTTGTCCTGTTTTATCAATTCATGTCAAAAAATTAATAAAAATATGTATATGTTGCACAAACATTGCTTAATAAATTATTAACAAATGTCAATTGAAAATGGTGTAATAATTTGGTAATATAAAAATGTAAAATATTAAAGGAGGTAATATCCATGACAAAAAAATTAATTTCAATCACACTTTCAGTTCTTCTTGTATTTTCGCTTATTGTACTTCCTGTAAGTGCCGAAGAAGTATTAGATGATGCTGTTGAACTCTCTTTAGGTGAAAAAATCACAATTAATTTTACTGATGAAATCTATGAAAAATACATTAAATTTGTTGCAGACAAAACAATGACTGTTGCTGTATCTTCTGAAACAGCTGATGAAAGCGATCCTTATTGTATGGTTTTTGATGCTGACGGAACAGATATTGCTTCTGCTGATGACAGTAATGCAGGATATGATTTCATTTGCAGGTTTGAAGTAACTGAAGGTGAAACATATTATATTCTTGTTACTGTATATGATTTTGGTCCTGCAACCACTGTTGTTTCACTTGACTGTGGTCATTCTTATACAGACGGTATCTGCGATGATTGCGGAGAAGTATGCACACATGATGTTTTTAATGATTTCGGTGAATGTGAATGTGGTCAGTATTTTGAAGGCGATGAACTTGTAATCGGTGAAAATTCTTTTGCTTTTGAACTTAACCAAGCGAAGTATTACAGATTTGTTCCCGAAGAAACAGGAATATATATCCTTCGTTCCGAAAGTGCAGAAACTGATCCTTACTCATTTTTGTATGACAAAAATAATAAAATTCTTTATAGCGCTGATGATTCTGAAGCAGACTATAACTTTGAATTGCTTTGTTACCTTGAAGAAGGTGAACACTATTTCTTTGAAATAGGCGATTACTTTGAAAATGCAGAATGGACAGGTACATTTGAAGAGTTTGTTCATGAGGGCGAAGACGGTGAGCACGAAATCTATCTTGAAGATGAATATATCGGCACATGTCAGGATGTAAGCTACAGCGCAGGTATTTATTGTGAAGACTGCGGTGTGTATATATACGGTCATGAAGAACTCGGTAACGGCTACCATGAAGATTATGATGTTGATGGAAAATGTGATTACTGTGGTTATGTGCTGTATGAAGAGCCCTCAGGAATTGAAGTACTCGGCGATTTTGTTATAAGAGCAATTGT
Organism: Acutalibacteraceae bacterium; assembly: GCA_045537555.1. Taxonomy (GTDB): domain Bacteria; phylum Bacillota; class Clostridia; order Oscillospirales; family Acutalibacteraceae; genus UBA1081. The sequence continues at coordinate 34,018 of JAZSPR010000050.1, forward strand.
ATTTTTCAGAGATCTTTTCCTTACTATTTTTACAATTTTAGGAATCTGGTAATGTATAAATGAGTATAAAAATAATCGGCGCATCTTCGGATGTGCCGATTTTGTTGTATATTTATTTCAGAACGGGAACTCCTTTTTCGTCAAACCTTACTTTTCTGATTCTTGCATGACGGCAGGGGTCATAAAGTGATTCTTCGCAGTATGTACCGCATTCACCGTGTAAGTGGCTTTCGGGTCTTGCATGATAAACAAGTAAAAGATTTCCGTTTTCGTCAGTTACAAAGCTGTTGTGCCCCGGTCCCGATTCACCTGTAAGGTCAGAAGTCTGCAATACGGGAGAATCGAGTTTTTTCCAGCTTGCAGGGTTCATAAGGTCACTGTCAGAATCGGCTTCAAGTCTTCCCATGCAGTATTCGGAGCCCGTACCCGATGCCGAGAAGAAAACATAAATTTTATTCTGAGTTTTCAGCACGCTTGCACCTTCGTTTACTCTGAAAACAACCTTTTCCCAATCATATTCGGGTTTTGTGAGAAGAATAGGTTTGTTTATGAGTTTCTGAGGGTTTTCGGGATTAATTTCAGCCATAAAAAGAGAAGAATCACCGATGATTTCTGCCCATATGAGATAATGTCTTCCTTTGTGTTCAAAATAAGTCATATCAAGTGAAAAACTGTTGAAGGAAATATCATCTTCTTCTGAAGATTGCATTTTTCCCATTTCAATCCATGTGTCATTAAACGGGTCATTTCCGTTACATTTTAAAAGATAAGGTCTTATGTGCCACACATCGTCGCTGTTGGCGGCGGCAAAGAAAACATACCACTTTCCGCCGATAAAATGTATTTCCGGTGCCCATATATGCCTTGCCATGATGCCCGTTTCATGAGCTTGCCAAATTGCTTTTTCTTCAGATTCTGCAAGTCCTTTTACGGTTTTGCTTCTGCGGAGTATTATTCTGTCATAGCCGTGCTGAGCATCACCGAAAGCCGGGTAAGACGCAGTAAAATAGTAATATCCGTCATTACCCTTTGTTATATACGGGTCGGCTCGCTGTATAATAAAAGGATTTTTATATTCCATTGTTTTTCACTCCTTTTTATTGAGTATAATACAAAACTTGCAGTTAATCAATAGTAATGATGAATATGTAATATTATAAATCAGAATTTGTCGGGCTGTGCCCGACAAAAATTCGCAATTGGAAATTCGCAATTCGCAATTTCGGAAGGGGCTTTGCCCCTTACCCTATTATAATGGTTCAAAAGGCGGAGCCTTTTCCTTAATTGCGCATTGATAATTGCTAATTGCTAATTTAATTTGTCGGGATCAGCCCGATAAATTATTGTTTAATGATCGGCTGAATCTGTTTTCCGAGAAGAGCTTCAAGAAGAGTATCGTGAATTTTCCGAAAATCGGCAACAATTGATGTCGGTTTGTTTATATAATCATCCTGACTGTAAGGAACAAAATAAATGTTTTTGTAATTGAGAAGATTACCTATATTTTTTGCGGCATTGCTGAGTGCATCGTTTGTTGAAACGGCTATTATAACGGGATTTGCATTTCTCAGCGTTGATTTTGCCGCAAGTGTTACGGGAGTATCTGCAATGCCCGTTGTCAGTTTTGCAAGCGTGTTACCCGTACACGGAGCTATAACGAGCGCATCAATCATATTCTTCGGCCCTATCGGTTCAGCTGATGTAAGAGAGTGAATTATTTCTTTGCCCGCAATTTCTTCAATCTTATCAATAAAGGATTTTGCTGTTCCGAAGCGTGTATCGGTAGAGTATGCATTGTATGACATAATCGGGAAAATATCAATTCCTGCTGTTTTCAGTTGTTCCATAACGGGAATGACTTTTGAAAAAGTGCAGAACGAACCGCACAGCGCAAAGCCGAGTTTAATTGCCATATTCACCACCTCCGCAGAATGAAAGTATAGTTTCACATATAATTTTACCTGCCGTTTCGGGTGCAGTTCTTCCCGGAAGAGAACCTGCTTTTATTATGTTGATTCCGTGATTTTTTGCACAGTCAAAATCAACCCCGAAAGGTGCAGATGCAATTTCAATAATAAGACATTCTTTTCTGAGATTTTTTATTATATCATGGTTTATTACAAGAGAAGGAACGGTATTTATTATTGCATCAAATTCGTGACAGATGTGCCTGAAATCATTGATGCGACAGATTTTCATGCCATCGTTAAAAGCTTCGGTCAGGTTCTTTTCACTTCTTGCAACACAAGTCACGTCGGCGCCGAGGCATCTCAGTTTTCTGCATAAGACACTTCCGCATCTGCCGTAGCCCGTTACGGCACATTTCAGATTGTTTATTGTAACAGGCAATGAGTTTATAAGAAGTCCTATAACTCCTTCGGCTGTAGGGACAGCATTCATAATGGTCAGGCTGTCATTTTTATAATAATCAAATACTGTCACATTTTTATTTTTGAGTTTTTGTTCCTGTTCTTCTGTGAAAAGTCCTCCTGCTACAATGCATCCCGACGGTATGAGCCTTAAAAAATCACCGAAGTAAAAAAGTTCATCCGAAAGGGGAGCATTTATGTTGATTCTGTCACGGCTGACAGGAACGGGAAGAATAAAAATATCTTTGTTTGTGAAGTCATCAGCTTTATAATCACCGGGATAAATCCTTTGCGATTCAAATCCTTTTTCAATCAGTTGTTTATCGAGATATGAAAAACGGCAGTCGCCGCCGATTATCATAAATTTCGGTTTGTCTTTCATAAAAAAAACCTCCTGAAACATTCTATGATAATTGATATGTATTTGTGAAAAAATTGCTTTCAAAGGATTGTTTTTTTTATTTAAATAAATTATAATATAAAGATATAATAGGTTATTATACTCATTTAATATATATAGTGTTAGGATCTGATTTTTTGAGCCGCAAATTCTGGCGTGTTCCTTCTTTTGATAAAAAACAGGCTGCCGAGCTTGCATATGAATACGGCTATGATGCAATGGCTGTTCTTCTTCTCGCCGCAAGGGGTATAACAGACCCTTGTGATGTTGCAGATTTCCTTGAAAGTGAAACAGAACTTTTTGACCCGTTTGATATAAAAGATATGGAAAAAGCTGTTGACAGAATCAGGAAAGCCATTGAAACTCAGGAAAAAATTGCTGTTTACGGCGACTATGACGCCGACGGTGTAACAGCAACAGCATTGCTGTATCTTTACCTTGAATCGGTCGGAGCGGATGTCACATATTATATTCCTTCAAGAATGAATGAAGGATACGGTCTTCATAACGATGCCGTTGATACTCTTGCCGATAAAAACATAAACCTTATAATTACGGTGGATAACGGAATAAACTCCGTTGACGAAGCCGCATATATAAAGTCCAAGGGAATTGACCTTATAATCACGGACCATCATCAGCCGGGCGGTATTCTTCCCGATGCTGTTGCAGTTATAAATCCTCACAGAGCAGATGACATGAGTTCTTTCAAGGAGCTCGCGGGTGTCGGTGTTGCTTTCAAACTTGCCGCCGCTCTTGAAGACGGTGACTGTGAGAGTATTCTTGCCGATTTTGCAGATATTGTATGTATCGGTACAATTGCAGATATCGTTCCGCTTAAAAGTGAAAACAGAATTCTTGCAGTAAGAGGTATTGAATCAATAAATCATTCCGACAGAGCGGGAATTATTGCTCTTAAAAAAGTTGTGGGCTATGAAGACCGTGATTTCACATCAACAAATGTCGCTTTTACAATAGCTCCGAGAATTAATGCGGCGGGAAGAGTTGAAGAGGCAACAACCGCCCTGAAACTTCTTCTAACCGATGACCCTGATGAGGCAGAAGAGCTTGCAGAAAAACTTGATAAATTCAATGTGATGCGTCAGGAAACGGAATCGGGAATAGTTGATGAAGCTGTTGCACGTATTGAATCGGATGAATCAATTAAATATTCAAGAGTTATTGTTGTTGACGGTATGGACTGGCATGCAGGTGTTATCGGAATTGATGCATCAAAGCTTGTTGACAGATACGGTAAACCCGTTATGGTAATAGCAAGGGACGGCAGCGGAGAGGCAAAAGGCTCATGCAGAAGTATTGAAGGATTTTCGTTGTTTGATGCTCTGACAGATGCGGGAGATTTGCTTGTGCGTTTCGGCGGTCATACCCTTGCAGCAGGTTTTACGGTTACTGATGAAAACATTGATGCATTCAGAAAGAAAATCAATGATTATGCATCTCAGATGCCGCCGTTTTATCCTGTTCTGAATCTTGACTGTAAAATCAATCCGCAGAGCATTGATGTTGATTTTGTTGAGAGTATTTCATGCCTTGAACCGTTCGGTGCTGAGAATCCTCAGCCTCTTTTCGGAATATATAATGTTATTCTCCGCTCGGTAAGACCCATAGGTGCGCAGGGTAAGCATCTGCGACTGACATTTGAAAAGAAAAATCAGCAGTTCGGTGCAGTTTTTTTCGGCATGACACCCGAAGAATTCCCTTATGATACGGGAGATTGTATCGACCTTGCCGTAACAATAGATAAAAATGAATTCAGAGGCGAAGTGAAAGCCAATATTTATGTGAAATCTGTCAGACTTTCCGAATTCAATGATGAAGATTTTTTCAGCAGCGAGCTGTTATATAACAAAGTCAGATGCGGAAGTTCTCTTTCGGAAAGTGAAAGAGCATCCGCATGTCCTGACAGAAATTTTTCAGCCCGTGTGTTCAGATATATAAAAAGTCAGCACGGATGCGTCAAGAGTGCCGAGCAGATTGCAATAAAGACGGGTTCAGGTTCACACGATGCGTGTAAAGTTCAGATTGTTCTTGATGCGTTCTGTGAGCTGGGACTTTTAAAGAACGAAAACGGATGTTACAGTGCCGTTGAAAATGCGGCAAAAGTGAGCCTCGGTTCTTCGGAACTGCTCAGAAGATTGGGATATTGTGATTGAGGTGAGTGTATGGAAAACACCGCACAGAATACAGGAAGACAACTGTATGATGAATTAAGAAAGAAAATAGTCGGAGTTTTCTCGGAAGAGAGTATCGCCGTTGTTGACAGAGCATTTGAACTTGCAAACTCTGCCCACGGAGACCAGAAGAGAAAATCGGGTGAACCTTATATCATTCACCCCATTGCCGTTGCCACAATTCTTTTTGATGAACTGGGTATGGATATGCCCTCTGTTGCGGCGGCACTTCTTCATGATGTTGTTGAAGATACACAGTATGAACTTGATGAAATCAAAGACATGTTCGGTGAAGAAATCGCACTTCTTGTTGACGGTGTAACAAAAATCAACCGTATGCAGATTTCAAGCCGTGAGGAGCAGCAGGCGGAAAACCTTCGTAAAATGCTTATTGCCATGTCTCAGGATATAAGAGTTATCATCATCAAGCTTTCCGACAGAGTGCATAATATCAGAACGTTGCAGTATGTCCCCGAAGAAAAGAGAAGACTTACAGCAAAGGAAACACTTGAAATCTATGCTCCTATTGCTCACCGCCTCGGTATCAGAGCGTTCAAAGAGGAGCTTGAAGACAGATCAATCAGTTTCCTTGACCCCGTTGCATACCATGATATTGGTGAAAGGCTTGAAGTTCAGAGCTCACAGAGACAGGAATTTCTTGAACAGATAAAAGAGAAAATAACAAGTCGTGTTCATGAAACAGTAGGTGAAGCAAAAGTAGACGGACGAATCAAGAGTGTTCACGGTATTTACAGAAAAATGTTCATCGGCGGAAAGAGCTTCGATGAAATCTATGATATATATGCAGTCAGAATCATTGTTGATACCGTAATTGACTGTTATAACTGCCTCGGTATTGTACATGATATGTATCATTCAATTCCAGGCAGATTCAAGGATTATATTTCAACTCCCAAGCCCAACATGTATCAGTCACTTCATACAACACTTATCGGCAAGGAGGGAATTCCTTTTGAAGTGCAGATAAGAACATGGGAAATGCATCAGAATGCCGAATACGGTATTGCCGCTCATTGGAAATACAAAATGGGCAGAAATGACCGTGATGTTGACAACCGTCTTCTGTGGATAAGACAGATGCTTGAAAGTCAGCAGGAGTCGGATAACGCAGGTGACATCGTTCAGGATATCAAGAGCGACCTTGTTCCCGAGGAAGTATTTGTTCTCACTCCCAAGGGTACGGTTATCTGTCTTCCCAAGGGGGCGACTGTAATTGACTTTGCCTATGCAATTCATTCCGCTGTCGGCAATAAGATGACGGGTGCAAAGGTTGACGGAAGAATTGTTCCCATTGACTATGTTGTGAAAACAGGTGAGATTGTTGAAATTCTTACTTCCTCACAGCAGGGCAAAGGGCCCAGCCGTGACTGGCTGAAAATCGTAAAGACAGGTGCCGCAAGAACAAAAATCAGGTCATGGTTCAAGAAAGAGAAACGTGACGAAAATATAGTTGAAGGTAAGTCTGAGTTTGAAAAGGAACTCAGAAGAAGTAATATAAGACTTTCTGATGAAAATATGGAAAAACTCATCAGTATTCTTTCTGAAAAACAGAGACAGAATTCGGTTGATGATTTCTATGCCGCAATCGGTTACGGCGGAATCAGTATTTCAAGACTTATGCCCCAGATAAGGGACGAAGTTGCAAAATTCCAGGCGGCTGATCAGCCCAAGACAGTAGAAATCAAACTTACAAAACCGAAAGCATCAAGCGGAGACGGAATTGTTGTTGAGGGTATTGATAACTGTCTTGTCAAGCTTTCCAAGTGCTGTAATCCTATTCCCGGTGATGATGTTATAGGCTTTATTACAAGAGGACACGGTGTATCTGTTCACAAGAAAGACTGTCCAAACGTTCCTTCAGATATTTATACATCACCCGAACCTGAAAGATGGATAAATGTCAGGTGGGAAGAAAACGCAAAGCAGGCAGGCTTCAACGCAACACTTGCAATTTACTGCATTGACAGAATGTCACTTCTTGCCGATGTCTCCGTGTCGCTTTCAAATATGCACGTTATGATTCATAACGTTAATACACGTGATAACAGAGACGGCACAAGCGTTATCTATATGACAATCACGGTAAACAATTCGGAACATCTCAGAGGAATTGTTTCAAAGCTTCTTAAAATAAACGGAATACTCAACATTGAGCGTTCAGGCTCATAAAAGGAGATAACATGAAAGCAGTAATTCAGAGAGTAAAGTCATCATCCGTAAAGGTTGACGGTGAAATTGTCGGTCAGGTCGGTCACGGTTATCTTGTCCTCCTCGGTGTTATGGAGGGTGATACAAAGGCTCACGCAGAGCTTATGGCAAAGAAAACTGCCGCACTTCGTATCTTCTGTGACGAGAATGATAAGATGAATAAATCCGTTCTTGATATTGACGGTGAGATTCTTGTTGTTTCTCAGTTCACTCTGTGTGCCGATGTAAAGAAAGGCAACAGACCTTCATTTGACAATTCTGCTCACCCCACGGTCGCAAACGAACTTTATGAATATTATATGCAGTGTCTTAAAGACAACGGTGTCAGAAAAGTCGAACATGGCATCTTTGCCGCAGAAATGGAAGTTTCGATTGTAAATGACGGACCCGTGACAATTCTTTATGATACGGATATATGGAACGTTAAACAATAATTTGTCGCTCAGCGACAAATTATTGTTTCAATTCTCAATTCGAAATGCTCAATGCGCAATTTTGGAAAAGGCTCCGCCTTTTGAATCATTATAATGGGGTAAGGGGCAATGCCCCTTCATCAATTGCGAATTGCGAATTTAGCATTGCGAATTTATAAGACCCCGACAAATTCTGATTTAAGGTGTAATTATGATTATCCGAACCATCCCTCTCGGGCCTGTGAGAGCAAACACTTACATTGTGAGTGATGAAAAACACGACGGTACTTTCATCGTCGATGCAGGTGCTTACAATCCACGTTTTGAGAGGCTTATAAATGATAAAAAAATTGAATATATACTTCTCACCCACGGTCATTTTGACCACATTATGGGTGTGAGTGAACTCAAAAAGCATTTTCCCGAGGCAAAGGTATGCATTCACGAAGCTGATGCCCCCATGCTCTCAGACGATATGCTTTCTCTTGCATTTGCTTTCGGTGCAAGTGTTGATAAAGACCTTAAAGCAGATATCATTCTTCATGACGGTGATGAACTGCCTTTCGGTGATAAGAAAATAAAAGTTATTCACACTCCCGGTCACACAAAGGGCGGTGCGACTTTTGTTGTTGATGACTGCATGTTCACGGGTGACACACTATTTTACAGAAGTGTGGGCAGAACAGATTTCCCCGGCGGAGATTCACGCATTCTCAATAACTCAATCTGCCGTCTTTTTGATACGGACGGCGATTACAATGTTTATCCCGGTCACGATATAAATACAACTCTTTCTGATGAAAGAAACAATAATCCTTACGTAAATTGGAGTAAAAGATGACACTTGCCGTTCTCGGACATAATTTCAGATATGAAACTGAAAATGTCATAAGAATATTTTTCCCTCTTGAAAAAATAAATGTAACCCAAGAGTTGCCCGAAGAAACGGACGACTGTGTTATCACATATCTTAAAGATGATAAAATCGGCTGTGAAGTGAATCTTTTCTGCGGTAACGGTAAAAGGGAAGCGTCAGTTGATAATAAAGACGAAAAAGAACTTGAGCTTATTCTGGCACGTCTTCTTTATGATATTTTTACATCAATGACGGGAATTGTGCCTTCATGGGGTGTTCTGACAGGTGTTAGACCCTCAAAGCTTATGCGTACTCTGATTGCAGAAAACGGTAAAAGTGAAGCTGTTGACTATTTCAGAAACGAACTTCTTGTAAGCGACAAGAAAACTCAGCTTGCACTTTCAGTTGCCAAGGCAGAGGACAGAATTATAGCTCTTTCGGGTGAAAAATCATATTCACTCTATGTTTCAATACCTTTCTGTCCCACAAGATGTTCATATTGTTCTTTTGTTTCACATTCAATTGCTCAGGCAAAGAAGCTCATTCCCGATTATGTAAGACTTCTGTGTGATGAACTCAGAGAAATCTCCGTTATTGCTGATAAAATCGGTCTTAAACTCGAAACAATCTATTTCGGCGGCGGTACTCCGACATCCCTTGATGAAGCATCACTTAAGGCTGTCACCGATGCCGTAAATACATATTTTGACGTAAAAAATGTTCGTGAATATACAATTGAAGCGGGCAGACCCGATACTCTGAATAAAGAAAAACTTGAAATTATGAAAAATGCGGGTGTAACGAGAATCAGCATAAATCCTCAGACTTTCAACGGGGAAGTGCTCCAAAACATCGGCAGAAAACATTCTCCCGAAATGACAATTGAAGCCTTTAAAATGGCAAGGGAAGCGGGATTTGACAATATCAATATGGACTTTATCGCAGGTCTTCCCGGTGACACTTATGACAGCTTCAGAAACAGCATTGATACTGCTGTTTCGCTCTCTCCCGAGAACATAACCATTCACACTCTTGCTCTCAAAAGGGCGGCAAACCTTGTAACAAGAGGAGAAACCGACTCTGTTTACAGAGAAACTGCAAAAATGCTTGAATTTGCCGATTCGGCTCTTCATTCAGAAGATTATTTTCCTTATTATATGTACCGTCAGAGCAAAACTGTCGGCAATAACGAAAATGTCGGCTGGAGCAAAGAGGGCAGGGAATGTCTTTATAATATCTATATGATGGAAGAAATTCATACCGTTCTTGCCGCCGGCGGCGGGGCTGTTACAAAGCTTAAAAATCAGGCTGACGGCAGAATTGAAAGAATTTTTAATTTCAAATACCCTTATGAATATATCAGCAGATTCTCGGAACTGCTTGAAAGAAAAAAATATATTTACGAATTTTACGGGATGACTGAAAATGAACGTTAAAAAAGAATTTGTTTATGAAAAAATAGAAAATGTACCCGAATGTCACGCTTCAACCGTTCTGCCTCTTCCCGACGGTAGAGTAATGGTTGCGTGGTTTGCGGGGGAGCATGAGAAAAACGACAATGTGCGTATATGGTTTTCCGTAAAAGAAGACGGAAAATGGAGCGAACCTGCAAAAATTCCGTCAGATGAAAATATTCCTCATTGGAATCCCGTTCTTGATATGAGAAATGACGGCGTCATCAGGCTTTATTTCAAAAAAGGCAAGGAAATAAGTGAATGGGTCACATGGTTCTGTGATTCTGCAGACGGCGGAAAGACATGGACCGGGGCTCAGGTACTTGTTCCTGATGATTATTCGGGCGGCAGAGGTCCCGTAAAGAATAAATGTATAAGAACATCTCAGGGGCTTCTTCTTGCTCCCGCATCAAGCGAAGTAACAAGACCCTTGTGGAGATGCTTTATTGATGTTTCCCGTGATGACGGCGACACATGGACAAGAACTGATTATATTGTAAGACCGAGAAAAAATTTCGGTCTTGTGCGCATGATTCAGCCCACACTCTGGGAAGATGATAATAAAATTATCCATGCCCTTATGAGAACAGATAAAGGCAGAATCTATAAAAGTCATTCCTATGACGGCGGTTTTTCATGGTCAAAGGCTGAAAGAACCAGACTTCCCAATAACAACAGCGGAATTGACTGTGTAAGAGCTTCTGACGGCAAAATTTATCTTGTATATAACCCCGTTGAAGAAAACTGGGGAGGCAGGTCACCCCTTGAACTTGCCGTGTCAGAGGATAACGGTGAAACTTTCAGAACGGTTCATGTTCTTGAAAATGAAAAAGGCGGGGAATTTTCTTACCCCGCAATAACATGTTATAATAATAAACTTCGTATAACATATACATATAACAGAAAGAAAATCATGTACTGCGAAATTATGAAAGAAGGATGCAATTAATGGCAGGACGGAAAAAACAATCACTCTTAAACGGTGCGCTTGTGCTTGTTGTTGCAACTGCATTCGTTGAAATTGTGGGTGTGCTTTATAAAATCCCTCTTACGGAGCTTATCGGCACAATAGGAAGAGGCTATACGGGTACAGCATTCAATCTTTATATCCCTATACATAACATAGCCCTTGCAGGTCTTCCCGTTGCGATTTCAAAGCTTGTAGCCCAGAGTGTTGCCGAAGGTAAATTCAATAATGTAAAGAAAATCTATAAAATAGCACTCCGAATGTTCGTTGTAGCGGGTGCAATCGGTTCAATTCTTGTTCTCGCCCTTGCTTACCCATATGCCAAGAGTATGGAAGCAATGGCTTCATTGCCGTCAATTATAATGATTGCTCCTGCTGTGTTCGTATGCTGTGTAATGGCTACATACAGAGGCTATTATTCGGGGCTCCGTAATCAGACTCCCACCGCACTTTCTCAGATGTGCGAAGTTGTGGGCAAGCTTGCATTCGGTCTCGGACTGGCATTCGTTGTTCAGCGATACGGTATGTCCTGCTTTGAACAGGGACTTCCTGTTTTCGGCACACAATGTGCAACAGTTGAAGAAGCCGTTATGGCACTTACTCCCTATGCATCAGCCGCTTCAATTTTCGGCGTTACAATGGGTGCTGTGTGTTCTCTTCTTTTCCTTGTTTTAAGGCATAAGATTGTCGGCGACAAGATAACAAAAGAGGAGCTTGATGCTTCACCTCTTGCCGATACGGGTAAAAATATTGCAAAAATGATGCTTACAATTGCAGTACCCGTTGTTGTCAGCACACTTGTAATGAACATCACAAACCTCATTGATTCATGGTCAATTCAGGCAAGACTGCAGTATGCCGTTAATTCGGGCAGACCGGTAATTGAAGCAATGTTTTCTGAAGCCATGGCACTTGCTCCCGAAATGGACAATGTTCAATTGAAATCATACCTTTACGGTGCTTACGAAATTGCCCTTGACTTCAGAAATCTTGTTCCCACGATAACAACGACTCTTGGTATGAGTGCAATTCCCGTTCTTGCCGAAGCATGGACACTCAAAAATAAATTGATGATACGTTCATCAATCGAGTCTGTTATGAGAGTTGCTATGCTCATTTCTCTTCCTGCAGGTATCGGTATGGCGATACTTTCAAAGGACCTTCTCAACATCATGTACGGTGTATCCGACAGCGTAACGATTTCGGCAACCGTTATGGCACTTTACGGATGCTTCACATTCATTATGGCAGCTGCACAGCCTCTTATCAATATGCTTCAGGCTATAGGCAGAGCAGATGTACCCATGAAAGCCGTCGGTTTTGCCGCAGTTGCAAAAGTTTTAATTAATTTTATTCTTGTAGGCATTCCTCAGATGAATATTCTCGGTGCAATTATCGGTACTTTCTGCTTCTATATCATCACCGTCAGTTACAATCTCAATGCACTTATTAAAGAAACAGGCGTAAAGCTCAGCTACAAATCTGTTTTCTTTAAACCTCTTATCTGTGCTCTTATGTGCGGCACGGGTGCATGGGCTGTATCGGGTATATGCAGAAGATTTATGCCCGCGTTTGAGTTCGGTTCAAGAATATCATCTTCAACCGTTTCAGCCGTTATCGGCATTATTGCGGCAGTTGTGATTTATGTGCTTGCTTTACTTTTCACAAAATCAATTGTCCGTGACGATGTAAAAATGCTCCCCAAGGGAGAAAAAATCTGCAAAGTACTTGAAAAATATGACCTGATAGGGTAAAATATCAAGGTATAAGTCAAAAAATGAAAAAAATGGGACGGAAATTTTAAAATGGCTGTTGACTATCCGATAAAAGATAAGTATAATATAGAAGACTTACTCGCTATAATGCGTATTCTCAGGGCTCCCGGCGGTTGTCCTTGGGATGCTGAGCAGAATCACGAGTCAATCAAAAAGAATCTTATTGAAGAGACTTATGAAGTGATTGAAGCTGTCAATAAGGAAGATACTGAGCTTCTCAAAGAAGAACTCGGCGATGTTCTGCTTCAGGTTGTTTTCCATGCCGCAATGGAAGAGGAAAAGGGTGTTTTCAATTTCTCTGATGTTGCTGACGGCATATGCAAAAAGCTCATTGAACGTCATCCCCATGTTTTCGGCGATATTGAAGTGTCGGGAACAGACGATGTTCTTACAAACTGGGATGCAATAAAACGCAATTCCAAAAAGCAGAAAACAACAACTCAGGCTATGGATTCCGTGCCCAGAGAGTTACCCGCGCTCATGCGTGCGGCAAAGCTCCAGTCAAAGGCAGCAAAAGCCGGTGTTGAAGTTGACGGTGATGTTTCCCGTTATATTTCTCAGAAGGCTTCGGCTGAAATAACAGAAAAGTCAGTCGGTGAACTTCTTTTTGCTGTCTGTGCGGCTGCAAGACAAAACGACATAGACCCTGAAGAGGCTCTTACAAAGGTCTCTGATGAATTTCTTTCATCATTCGGGGAATATGAAAAGAGTGAAGAAAAAACATCACTCTATAAATAATTTGCCAAATATTGTATTTTAATAAATTTGGAAGATATAATAAAGGAGGAAAAAAGATAATGAAGAAGACAGACCTCGTTGCTGCAGTTGCAGCTAAGGCAGAGCTTTCAAAGAAGGATGCAGAAGCAGCTGTTAACGCTGTTGTTGCTGCTGTTTCAGAAGCTCTTGCTAACGGCGACAGTGTTCAGCTTGTAGGCTTCGGTACATTCGACGTTCGTGAACGTTCAGAAAAGCAGTGCCGTAACCCCAGAACAGGCGAAACAATGACTGTTGCTGCTACAAAGGTTCCCGCTTTCAAGGCAGGCAAGGCTCTTAAAGACGCTGTTGCAAAGTAATTAAATCTTTTCCTTATAAAAAACAGAGAAGCTCAGAAAGCTTCTCTGTTTTTTCTTTATTTCAATCGGGAGATTGCCTGTTCAAGTTGTTCTTTATATTGATTCACAGCTTTTTCGGGTGCGGTGATTGTCATTTCTCCGCCGAATGTGAATACCCATGAATAAAGTGTCGGTGTGAGTGCGGCATCAACGGTGACTGTGTATTCTCCGTCTTCGGTCGGGATGAATTTTACCTTTTTGCCGAATTTATCAATTACCGCACCGGCGAATTTATCGGGACACTTTATTGTGACGGGTTCAATTTTTCCCGAGAACATCATAAGTGTTGCATTTGAATATTCGGCAACATCAAATTTTCTGAAATAACCTTTGCCGTCACGTGATTCATTTATGATTTCAACTTTATCCATTTTGTCAACACGGTAATGCTTTATGAGTGCCGTTTTTGATTCATAGGCGATAAGATAATATTTCTCGTTGTCATACTGGAGTGCAAATGGGCTGACTCTTATCGGATTTGCTCCGTTGTGATAATGCTTTTTCTTGTCGGCGCCGTAGTTGTAATAAAGAAATGAAATCTGCCTGTCATCACGGATAGCGGAGTAGATATTATCTGTGTTGTAATATATCGATTCGTTTTCATTCTTGATTCTGTTAACGATGAAAACTTCTCTTTCAAGCTCTTTGCGGTCATATTCGCTTACAAGGTTACCGATTTTCTTTATGAGCTCAAAACTCTTTTTCTGGGTGATGAATCTTGATGACTGGATTGCATCAACAAGGAGCTTTAATTCCGTAATCTGAAAATCTCTTGAAAGGAGATTGAATCCGCCGTTTCTGCCTCTTGTTATATTGATATCCATTCCGAGGCTCTGCAATGCTTCAATATCGGAATAAACGCTTTTTCTTTCGGCTGTAATGCCGTTTTCCGAAAGCATGTTTATAATGTCAGCGGTTGAAACGGAATGTGTTTCATCTGTTTTTTCCTGGAGGAACTGTGCTATTCTTATAAGTTTTAATTTTTGTGTTTCGTTTCTGGGCATTTTTTTCACCTCTTATTGTTTACAACAATTGCATTATAACACATTATGTGTCCGAAAAACAGTACCTTTTATAATATTTTAAAAATATAATAATTAATATTTTAATTGTTGATTTTGTTATCTGTTTAATGGTATAATACAAAAAAAGAAATAATCTGTATTTTTTTTGTGCAGATTGATTGGAGGAAGATGCAGATGAGCGGTTCTGCAACAACTGAAACAAAGTATTTAAAATCCAAAGAATGGATACTGTACCTTGCAGGTGTGTTTTTCTACACAATGATGACAGGTATGGTAGGAGGTAACAGAAATGCTTACCTTGTAAATGTTCTCGGTCTGCCCGAAGAAACAAACGCATTCTGTTCTGCAGTTACAAGTATTTCATGCTTTATTCTCAATTTCTTTATCGTTATGTATATCGACGGCAGAAAGATGGGTAAAAAGGGTAAATTCAGACCGATTGTTCTTACAATTGCTCTGCCTATGTTTATCATTCTTATGTTAAATTTCATAGCTCCCAAAGGTATTGCGGGAACAACACTTATTATCTATGTTCTTACAATCAATATCGCATGGGGACTTATATGCACATTCGGTAATTCAATCAATATGATTGCAAATGTTATGACACCCAACATGAAAGAACGCGACCAGCTTCTTTCATTCAGAAGTATTTCTTCAGCTGTAGGTAACTCAGCTCCTCTCGTTGTTCTTCTTGTTGTAGGTGCAATATGGAAAGATAACGAAGGGCTTCAGTACATCATTTCAGCAGCAATCTGCGGTGTTGCAGGTGTTATAACTGTTCTTCTCGGCATGAATGTTGTAAGGGAAAGAATTCCTTATACTGCAGAAAAGAAGAATCCTCTTGAAGGTTTTAAAGATATCATAAGCAATAAATATGCATGGACAATCATATTCTCAGAGTTCCTCAAGAGCTTCAGAGGTATTGCTACATATATGGAAACATTCCTTGCAATTGCCGTTCTCGGTTCTGCTTCAAAGAAGATTATCTTTGTTCTTCCCGTAGGTATCGGCACAGCAGTAGGTATGCTTGTAATCAACTTCCTTCTCAAAAAATTCAACGCAAGAGTTCTTTATATTGCCAGCGGTATCTATTCGGTTACTGCTAACTGTATTGCTTTCACGGTCGGTTATTTTTATTTCAAAAATCCCAATACAATTCTTATGATTGTGTTTGTTGCTTTCCTTTTCCTCATCGGTCTTCAGTTCGGCGCATCAAACCTTCTTCCTTCAATGTTCCAGGCTGACGTTCTTGAAGATATCGAACTTAAAACAGGTAAGAGACTTGACGCATCAATGCCATTTGTTATTTCAATCGGCACACTCATAAGCGGTACAATTGCAAGCACACTTGCACCCCTTGTTCTTTACGGCGACAATTCAATCATCCACTATGTTCCTCCCGTTGACGGAAGTAATATTGTTCCCGAACAGACATTTGAAACAAAGATTCTTCTTCTGTTCTTCTACACAATTATTCACGGTATCATGATGTTCCTTGCAGGTGTTCCTTTCTTCTTCTACAAACTCACAGGCAAGACAAAGGAAGATATCCACAATGCGGTTGTTGAAATGAGAAAGAACAGCCGTACATCAGATTTTGTTGCGGAGGAAGTCAATGAAGCCCTTTAAGTTTTTTGTCATAACTGACACTCATTATTTTGCAAAAAGTCTTTCTGCAAGCGGCAAGCCCTATGAAGAGTTTATGGATTTCGAGCAGAAATGCTATGCTGAAACTCCTTACATAAATGATGCTGCTTTTGATTTCCTTGCAAAACAGACGGAAACGGACACAATTCTTATTGCAGGAGACCTTTCATTCAACGGTGAAAAGGCAAGTCATGAGGAGTTTGTACAGCTTCTGGGTAAGCTCAAAGATGCAGGAAAAGACGTTTATGTTGTAACCGCAGGTCATGATATTGAGCCGAATCCTTTTGAATATACCGACGAAGGCAGACGCCATGTTGAAGGTGTGAAATTCTCTGACCTTTATGATTATTACCGTGATTTCGGCTATGATAAGGCAATTTCATTCTACAGAGAAAATCTTTCCTATGTAGCTCAGCTTGCCGACGGTATCAGACTTCTCGTTCTCTGTAACGACAGCGAAGAAAAGAAGAATATTGCTTATACAGATGAACTTCTTACATGGGCAAAAGAACAGATGGACAAAGCAAAGGAAGACGGACAGATGATGTTTGCAATGGAGCATTATCCCGTTCTTCCCGGTCAGCCCATTCTCACACTCATTCCCGATGCAAGGCAGAAAGAGAGCAAAAAGCTCTATACACTTCTTGCCGATAACGGTGTGCATCTTATCTTTACGGGACATATGCATAATCAGAGCATCAATGTTGTTGAAACAGAAAACGGCAATAAGTTCTATGATGTCTGCACAGGCTCACTTATCGGCTGTCCCGCTTTTATGCGTCTTTGTACAATTGAAAATGAAGTAACTGTTCATATAAAGAGCATTCCCGTGCCTGATTTCAGCTGGGATACAAAGGGTAAGGACTGCACAGTTTATCTCCGTGAGCAGTTTGAAAGAATGATAAGAACCCTTGTGGGCAGTATGCAGTATGACCCGGGAAGATTCTTACGTAAGCTCGGCGGTGACAAGCCCAAGCTTCACAAGGTTGTAAAAGTAGTGGGTAAAGCTCTTAATACATGGACTGTTGGCAGAGTTGCAAAGATTTTCTTTGTAAAGGCTCATAAAGATATTAAAGACAGAAAATTTATTGACCTTGTTGTTGACATCGCAAGAAATGCCTTTGAGGGTGACCAGCCTTTTGTTGAGGGCACCCCCGAGGGTGATACCGTGCTTAAAGTGTTCAGAAGACTTAAGCCTGTTTTCAGAATTCTCAACAAAAAGCTTCACGGCTCACAGGGTGAAGAAATTGATATGTATGAACTTCTGATACATTCACTCGGTAATTACGGCATTTCAGATTACAATGCAATGCTTATTTTTGAATGATATGAAAAACTGGATGAAAAAAATCCCCGATGACAGAATAATCACGGGGATAAATATGCCCGGCACTCATGACAGTGCTTGTCGTTTCATGGATTTCGGGTTTATAAGTCAGACACAGACATTGTCTGTAACACAGCAGCTTGAGGCGGGAGTCAGATATTTTGATTTCCGATTTAAATTGGTATGTGACACCTTTCTTGCAAACCACAGTATATGCTACTGCAGAAAGAAAAAAGGCTTTTGGAATGAAGTTCTGACGTGTGATGACATTGTCAGAGAATGTCTTGATTTTCTTTCTGATAATCCTTCGGAAACAATACTTTTTCAGCTCAAAGAAGCCGAAAGCCACACGGGTGACGAATTCTATAATGTATTTTATGAGAAGTACATAAAAGATGCTCCCGAAATGTGGTTTATTGAAAACAGAGTCCCTGCAATGGGTGAAGTGAGAGGAAAGATAATGCTTCTCAGGGCAGTTTCAGTTGATAAAGAAAAATTCACCGATAAAAATTCGGGAATTGATTTCACTTCTTATCCTTATGTCGGCACATTCAATGTTGATGATTGGAGAAGGGGAGAGTTGAAAAAACTTGACGGCACTCCTTACGGTGCAATGCTTGTTCAGGATTCCTATAAATCCGAGGGAAAACACAAGTGGCAGACCGTGACAAGGTTTCTTGAAAGCGACCTTTCTCAGGATGAATTCAACATCTGTTATACAAGCTGTACGAGGATTTTTGTTCCGAGAATCAATGTTAAATATATAAATAAACTGATTCTGTCATATAATTTCAGAAGAAAGTATTACGGAATAATTGCGACAGATTTTATTGACGCAGAAATTTCGGAAAAAATAATCATGACTAATTTTTAAAGGATGATATGTTTATGAAAAAAATATTGTTTGCGGTATTTACTGTTTTTGCACTTCTGATGCTCGTTGCATGTTCATCGGAAAAAGAAGAAACACCTGAAACACCCGATAATGAAGTACAGACTCAGGACAATCAGGAGCAGGTTGCTGATGATTCTGTTTTCGGTAAGTTTAATGCAAAAGATCTGAACGGTAATCCCGTTGACGAAAGCATCTTTGCAGAGAATAAGCTTACAATGGTAAATCTTTGGGGTACATTCTGCGGTCCGTGTATCAATGAAATGCCCCACCTCGGCGAAATTTCAAAGGAATATGCCGATAAGGGTTTCGGTGTTGTGGGTATTCTCGTTGATGTGACCGACAATGACGGCAATGTATTTGAGCCTCAGTTTAATGATGCACTTGATATCGTTGCACAGACAAAAGTTGAATATGTAAATATAGTTCCTTCAAAGGAGCTTATGCTTAAAAAAGTTGCTTCAGTTTTCAGCGTACCCGAAACAATTTTTGTTGATTCCGAAGGAAAACAAGTCGGTCAGAGTTATCTCGGTGCCAGAAGTAAAGACCAGTGGATAAAAATAATTGATGAACTGCTCGGTGAAGTTGAGTGAAAAATAAAAAGAATATCATAACGGTTGTTCTTCTTGTGATTTCGGTTTTTTTTATTGTAATCGGAGTTATAAGGGAAGAACATCTTGAAGTGCTTGGTAAAGCTGTGAGAATCTGTCTGGAGTGTATCGGGATTGGGTAAATTTTTATTGAAAATAAAAAAGAATATCCGCCTTATAATTCAGTTCGCATTCTTAGCTGTTACAAACGGCTATATCAAAGGTTTTATCGGCGGAAAAATATATACGGGGAAACTTAAGATGTTCTGTGTTCCGGGGCTTAACTGCTATTCGTGTCCCGGAGCTCTCGGTTCATGCCCTATGGGGGCATTACAGTCCACACTCGGAAGCCGTGATTACTCATTTGCTTTCTATGTTCTGGGTATTCTGATGCTCTTCGGAGCTCTCGGCGGAAGATTTATCTGCGGTTTTCTTTGTCCTTTCGGTCTTTTTCAGGACTTGCTTTACAAAATCCCGTTTTTTAAAAAATTGAAAAACATCCCCGGTAACAGATTTCTGAAATATCTGAAATATGTTATTCTTGCGGTATTTGTAATTCTTATTCCCTTGTTTGCAGTTGATATGACGGGACTCGGCACTCCCGCTTTTTGTAAATACATCTGTCCGTCAGGCACATTTATGGCAGGTATTCCTCTTGCTGTTCTCAATGAATCAATAAGAAATGCCGCAGGATTCCTTTACACATGGAAAGTGGTAATTCTCGTTATAAATATAATTCTTTCAATTGTTTTTTACAGACCTTTCTGTAAGTATCTGTGTCCGCTCGGAGCCTTCTATTCGCTCTTTAATCCGATAGCACTTTTCAGATATAAAGTTGATGAAAACAAGTGTACCGGATGCGGTGCGTGTCAGAAAAAATGTCCGTGCGATATTCCCGTTATGAAAAAGCCTAACAGCACAGATTGTATACGGTGCGGAAAATGTATCAATATATGCCCCGAAGAGGCAATTGATATTGTTAAATTAGGAAAATAAATTGTAAATTAACTCTTTTTAGCATGGAGTTTGTGAAAATTAAAACAAAATGTTAACTTTTTAAAATTTGGTTGACTGGAAAATAGTAATGTAGTATTATAAACTTACAAATTTTGTTTTAGGAGGAAATAAAAATGGTATTTCTTATCAAGCTTCTCGTAAAGATCATCAAGGTTGTTATCGCTCTCAACAAGTTCGGCCTTCTTGACGAAGTTGTTAGCATGCTTGCTGGCCTCGTTCCCGAAGAATATTCAGATCTTCTTGCTTAATTGTTTTTTGAAAAAACAGACCGGTTTATGCCGGTCTTTTTTTCTTTTTATGTTTTATTGACAATATATATATATAATGTTATAATTATATATTGAAAATATATGCGCAAACGGAGGTTGACGGATATGAAAAATGTATATTTTGTTCAGGCGGATGTGTCGGCGTGTTCAGGCACAAAAAACTCATATCTGCCCTATACTGCGGGTATTCTTATTGCATCTGCGTGGACAAGTCAGGTTGTACGTGATAACTTCTGTTTCAAAGGTTTTCTTTTCCTTCGTGAAGATGTTAAAAAAGTTGTTGAACATCTTGAAAATCCTGCATATATCGGCTTTTCAAATTATTGCTGGAGTACGGAATATAATAAATGTCTGGCAGAAGCCGTAAAAGAAAAATTCCCCGATTGTGTAATCAATTTCGGCGGTCATAATGTTCCCGATAATTTCAGCTTTCTTGAAGATTATCCGTATATTGATGTTCTCAGCCACGGTGAAGGTGAAGAAACAATAACATCATTGCTTGAAGCGATTGCTCTCGGTACTTCGTTTGATGAAGTCAATAACATTTCATTCAGAAAGCCTGACGGCTCTTTTGTGAGAACTCCCACAAAGCTTCAGACAACACTTGATTATCCGTCACCTTATCTTGAGGGATGGTTTGACGATATAATTGCAGAGCATCCCGAAATCACATTCAATGCAATTCTTGAAACAAGCAGGGGATGTCCCAATCAGTGTGCTTATTGTGACTGGGGACTTCTGAAATCAAAAACAAGACTTTTCCCGATTGAGCGCATAAAAAAAGAAATACAGTGGATGTCTGATAATAAAATTGCTTTCGTATGGGGCGCTGATGCGAATTTCGGTATGTTTAAAAGGGATATTGAAATTGCAAAAGAATTAGCCGCCGTAAAAAAGAAGACGGGTTATCCCGAAAGAATGCGTATGAACTACGCAAAGAACAATTTTGAAACAGTTTTTGAAATTGTGAAGATATTCAAAGAATGTGAATTCGACAGAATCGGTGCAACACTTTCTTTCCAGAGCCTTTCCCCCGTTGTGCTTGAAAATATAGGCAGAAAAAACACTTCTCTTGATTTTTATAAAAACCTTCTTACAAAATATAATACAGAGAATATGAAGACCTATTCGGAGCTTATTTTAGGGCTTCCCGGTGAAACATACGAAAGCTTTATAAGAGGAATAGGCACGTTGTTTGAAATCGGTCAGCATTTTGTTTTTGCCGTTTACGGATGTATTCTTCTTCCCAATTCATTGATGGGGCAGAAGGATTATATCGAAAAACACGGTATAAAAAGTGTAAAATCAGAAATAGTCAGGTTCCATGCAGATGCAGGTGAATTTGCCATTCCCGAATATAATGACCTTATTGTTGAAACAAACACAATGAGCCGTGAAATGTGGGTAAGAGCTACGGCATTTTACTATATGACTATGGCTTTTCACGGTAACGGTCTGCTTCGTGCATTCGGTATTTATCTGTTTTATGAAAAAAATATACCTTATGAAAAGTTCTATGATGCAGCAATTGATTATTTTGAAAATAATCCCGACCTCAATATATCAAAGCTCTATTTTGATGTAAAAAGACATGCTGATGAGCTGTCCCGCGGTATTGAAACGGGTAAAATGGTTTTCAGCAAATGTGAAGATGTTGTGTGGGATGACCATGAATATGTTGTTCTTCATGTGCTTGAGGATACGGATAAATTCTATGATGAAATGCTGCCGTTCCTGAGTTCTTTCAATATTGAGAAAGATATTTTTGAAGATTTGCTCACTTATCAGAAGAACATCCTCAGAAAGCCTTCCGATGCTGAGAAAACGGTCAGTCTCAATTACGATATTCACACATTCCTTAAAAATATTTATGTTAATGTCGTGAATCCTCTTGAAAAGAAAAAACATACACTCGTTATGCGTGACACAAATGTTTATGATAACTGGCGTGATTTCGGTAAGTTCGTTATATGGTACGGCAGAATGGGCTGGTCATCGTATAAAGATGATGTAACTCAAATTTAAAAAGGCAGGTGGAAACCGTGAAAAAGAATATTTATATGGTGCAGGCGAATTATCTTCACGGTAATTCCACATATTTCCCTTATGCCGTCGGCACTCTTATTGCGAATGCAAAAAAAGATGAAAGAATAAATGAAATTTATAATTTCGGTGAAATCTTCTTCTTAAGAGAAGACACGGATGCGGTTGTCGGCAGAATGGACAATCCCGCTGTTGTCGGTTTTTCAAATTATCTCTGGAATTATGAATACAATAAAGTTCTGGCAGGTAAAATCCGTAAAAAATACCCCGATTGTATAATTATTTTCGGCGGTCATCATATCGGAGAAAACAATGAAGTTTTCTCTGACTGTCCCGTTGCCGATTACTTCATTTTCGGTGAAGGTGAAGAAGTGTTCAGCCGTCTTTTACTTGCATTGGCGAGTTTCGGAGATGTAAAAGATATCCCCAATATCGCATATAAAGAAAACGGTGAATTCCGTTATACCTTTAAGCAGTGCATTGAATCAACGGACTATCCTTCACCTTATCTTACAGGTGTTTTTGATGATATTCTCAAAAAACATCCGTCTCTAAAATTCTATGCAATTATTGAAACAAGCCGTGGTTGTCCTTATAAGTGCAAATACTGTGACTGGGGTAATCTTGATTCAAAAAAGGTCAAGTTTTTCCCGAAAGAAAAGATTTTCAAAGAACTTGAATGGCTGGCTGCTCACGGCGTTGACACCTTCGGCGGTGCGGATGCCAATTTCGGCATTGTAAAGAGTGACGAAGAGTATATCAATAAAATGGTTGAAATCCATAACTCAACGGGGCACCTTAAAAACTTCCAGACTTCATATGCAAAAAACAGTAATGACATTGTTTTTAATATGACAAAAAAACTCAATGACTGCGGAATGAACAAGGGTGTTACACTTTCTTTCCAGTCAATGAGTGAAGAAGCTCTTAAAAATGTGGGCAGAGAAAATATATCAATTGACAGCTATAAAGCACTTCTTTCAAGATATGCCGAGCATTCAATTGCAACTTATACGGAGCTTATTTTAGGGCTTCCCGGTGAAACATATGAAAGCTTTGTAAAGGGAATTGAAACACTTCTTCTGGCAGGTCAGCACCACGCAATTTATATCCACAACTGTGAATATCTGCCGTGTGCAGGTATGAGCGACAGGGAATACACACAGAAATTTAAAATCGGTGTTTCAAAGATTCCTCTCAATCAGCCTCACAGAGAAGCTTCAACAATTGATGAAATCACGGAATATTCAAAAATCGTTACTTCAACGTATTCAATGACACAGTCCGACTGGGTGAAAATCAATATGTTTGCGTGTGCCGTGCAGTGTTTTCATCACGGCGGACTTCTGCCCTTTTTTGCAATTTATCTTCACAACGAAAAGGGAATAAAATACACTCAGTTTTATTCAGAATTTATTGATTATATTTATTCCGATAAAAATACTCTTGTTTACAAAGTTTTTAAAGAAATAGAAAACAGACTCCATTCAGTTATAAATGAAAACAGGGAGCTTACTTTTGTTGATGACAGATTCGGCGATGTTGTATGGCCCCTTGAAGAATATGCATTTCTTAATTTTGTTTATGATATTGATACATTTTTTAAAGAAGCAGAGGCTTTTCTCAGAAACTACATTGATGACGAAATGTTCAGTCAGCTTCTCGCATTCCAGAAAATGATGTTAAAACAGCAAAAAACAGAAATTCAGAAAGCAGAATTTGATTATAACTTTTATGAGTATTTTTCAGCTGTTTATAAAAACGGATTCACTCCTCTGAAAAAAGAAAAATCCGTATATTCACTCAATAATCATAAACAGTATGACACTTTTGCAGACTATGCACGTTTTTCTGTCTGGTACGGCAGAAAAGAATTCGGCAATCTTAATCTCAATTTAACGGAAAGGGCGGAAGACAGATGAAAAAGAGCTATTATCTTGTTCAGGTCGGTGTAACTTTTTCTTCACCCTGCTTTCTGCCTTATTCTGCAGGCTGTATTGCGGCTTATCTCAGGAATGATAAAGCAATAACCGATAATTATGTAATTCCCGATATAATCGGGCTCAGAGAAAAAATTGAGGACGTTATAAAACGTTTTGATAATCCCGATTTTGTAGGTTTCACATGTTTTACATGGAATCTTGAATATAACAAAACTCTTGCAAAGGAGCTTAAGAAGAGATTCCCCGATGTAAAAATTATTTTCGGCGGTCACAGTGTGCCTGCAGGTCATGAATTCCTTGAAAAATATGAATTTATTGATTACCTTATGCACAATGAAGGCGAAGAAACAACCGCTTTATTCTTCAAAGCAATTGCAGACGGTACACCTCTTTCCCAAGTGCCCAATCTCTCTTTCAGAGATGAAAACGGCAACTGTGTAACAACCGAGGACTATCACCCTTGTGATATTTCGGCATATCCCTCTCCCTATACAGCAGGAGTATTTGACCACCTGATAAAAGAATATCCCGAAATTGAGTTTCACGCAACACTTGAAACAAACAGGGGTTGTCCCTATGCGTGTGCATACTGTGAATGGTGTTTTACAAAAAAAATCCGTCAGTTCCCGATGGAAAAGATAAAATCGGAAATCAGATGGATGGCAGAAAACAAAATCCGTTACTGCTATTGTGCAGATGCAAATTTCGGCATTTTTTCACGTGATGTTGATATAGCACAGTACGTTGTTGACTGTAAGAAAGAATACGGTTATCCAGAAGTTTTCAAGCCCTGCTATGCAAAGGAAAGTGACGATACTGTTTTTGAAGCGGGTTATATCCTTAATAAAAACAACGCCGACAAAGGTGTTACTCTTGCATATCAGTCACTTGACCCGCACACACTCGAAAATATCGGCAGAAAGAACCTCACACTCGAGCATTTTTCGTCTCTTGATGCAAGATATAATGAGGCGGGGATTCCCACTTATACCGAGCTTATCTTAGGTCTGCCCGGTGAAACTTATGAGAGCTTCTGCAGAGGTATATGCCGTCTGCTTGAATCGGGTCAGAACAATTCAATGACCGTTTATGAGTGTCAGGTTTATCCCAATACGCCGATGGGGAATGAAGAATACAAAGAAAAGCACGGTATAAAAACTTCAAGAATCCCTCTTTTCGGTATTCATTACAATCCCGAATTCAACGGCGTGGGTGAGTTTATAGATGTTATAACGGAAACAAAGACAATGCCCCATAAAGACTGGGTAAAGGCTTATATGTTCTCGGTTATTCTGCAGACTTTCCACCACCTAGGTCTTATCCGCTATTTTGCAATTTACATCAACAAAGAAAAAGGCGTTTCTTACTATGATTTCTATAATCAGCTTTATGATTATATCTTTGATGTGAATAAAGGCTTTCTCAATAAGTTTTTTAAAGAACTTTATGACAGAAAGCTTGATTCCGAAAAGGCTGAATGGACTTATCAGAGAGATCTTTTCAGTACAACGGGCTGGTATTTTGAAGAAGGCGCATTCCTTGAAATGGCTTACCACAGCGATGAATTCAATGAAGATATAAAGCCCTTTCTTCTCTCATTCGGCATTGAAGATGATATATTCAATGATTTGTTTGAGTATCAGAAAAAGCTTATAAGAAAGCCCTTTATCAATGAAGTTGAAATAAAGTCAGGATACAGTTTCTATAAGTATTTCAATGCGATTGATGAAGGCAGATATGATAAACTCAGAAAAGTGAACAATACGCTTTCAATAAAAGCACATAAAGACATTCAGTCATGGGATGTCTATGCAAGGGAAGTTATATGGTTCGGCAAGCGTTACAGCGCAACGCTCCTTGTAAATCCCAGAGAGAAAATAACTTATACGGAAGAATAAAAATGCAGTTTGAACAGGTTTCGGTAATAATAGGTGCAACGGATGAGGATGAAGCACTCAGAAAAACCGTTGAGAGCATAATGGAAAACTGTGACAGGGCAGATATTGCAAGGATAATTATTGTGATATCCGCAACGGCATCACAGGGCTGTAAAAATGCAATTGAATATCTGAAAGAAAAATACGGCGACATTGTATTTTCAATGGTTCAGAAGCGTAAATACGTAGGCGGTGCCATACGTGACGGTTTTGATATTGCCGAGTCCTCACATCTTATGTTATTGCCTGCAGATATGGCAATAGGTCTTGGCTGTGTGCCCGAAATGATTGAACGGGCAAAAAAAGAGCCTGATGTCATTGCAAAAACATCACGCTGGATGAAAACGGACGCATTTCACGGTTACAGTCCTTCAAAAAAGATAATGAACAGATTATCACAGATTTTTCTTCGTGTTCTTTTTAATGAAAACCTTACTGATTTTACAAATTCCGTTCAGACATTTCCTTCATATGTCCATAAAAACGGCAACTGGCATGAAGAGGGGTTCCCGTATCTTCTTGAAATGGTTCTTCTGCCGCTGAGAATGGGTGTGAAGTTCCGTGAATTTCCCGCAGAGTGTTTCAGCAGGGAAGAAGGTAAATCAAAAAATTCTGCAGGGCAGACAGCAATGTATCTGAAAACTGCATTAAGAATAAGATTTACACCAAAAAATAAACTATTCAGGGTGACAGAATAATGAAGTTTTTATTTGCATCTGTACCGCAATGGTATCCCGTCAGTCCTTATCTTGCAGGAGGTCTTCTTGCAGGTCAGCTCAAAGCTGACGGCTATGATGCTGATACATATGATTTTAATATTGATTTTTTCAATGATGTTCTTACAAGGGATTATCTTGAGAACTGTATTGCTTCGGCAAAATCATTTGAACCTGAAAAAATGATTTCGGATGCATCTTTTTCAGATGATATAAATGCAAAAAGAAAAATGACTGCCGAACTGCGTAAAAAAATAATTGATGATTATTTTAAATACGATAAAGGCACTCTTGACACGGTTCTGAATGAAGTTGAATATTCCGTAAAAGTAATGAAGGATAAAGAACTCTTTTACGATGCGGAAAAGCTTTACAGAGCAAAGGATATCCTGAAATCCGCTCTTGAAATTGCATCTCTGCCTTTTGCACCTTCAAGAATAATGCTTGATAATTATATTGCCGACACGGTTATGACTTATAATTTCAGCGATGTTGACCATCAGTGCAAAAATGCTGATATGAATATGTTCCTGCCTTATTTTGAGAAGAAAATCAAGGGTATGGATTTGTCAGAATATACGGTTATCGGACTTTCAATCACAGATCTCAGTCAGATTGTTCCCGGTCTTACACTTGCAAGACTTCTCAAAAAGCATACGGATGCAAAAATCTGTCTCGGCGGCAACTATATTTTTAAGGTTGAATCCGATTTGAAGAATATCCCCGCAGTTTTCAATGAATACTGTGATTTTATGAGCATCGGTGACGGTGAAATTGCCGCAGTTGAACTTGCTGAGTATTTTGCGGGAAAAAGAAAGATTGAAGATGTTCATTCTCTCGTTTATAAGGATGAAAACGGTGTTGTATGCACAAATGAAAAGGCACCTCTTCTCAATCTTGAAATTGTTGCTTATCCCGATTTTGACTGTTACGATTTCAGCAAGTATTTTTCACCTGAAGTTGTTATTCCCGTTCAGCTCGGTAAGGGATGTTACTGGGGTAAGTGCTCATTCTGTGATTTTTACACGGGACAGCAGAAATTCGATATAAAAAGCGTTGAACGTGCCGTTGACGAAGTTGAATATCTTGCGAAGAAATATAACGCAAAGCATTTTACATTCGTTGACGAAGCCGTACCCGCTAAAATTTACAATGCTTTTGCAGATGAAATTATAAAAAGAGGAATTGAAATTTATTACTACTCTTTTGCACGTCTTGAAAAAGGCTTTACATCGGAAGTACTTGAAAATTTATATAAATCAGGCGCAAGATTCTTTATGTGGGGCTATGAAGCCGAATCAGAGAGAATAATGGAGCTTATCAATAAGGGGATTGATGTTAAAAACAGACAGAAAATCCTGACCGATGCACAGAATGCAGGGCTTTGGAACCTTTGCACATTCCTTCTCTGTTATCCTACCGAAACTCCCGAAGAACTGCAGTCCACAATTGATGTAATTTATAATCACGATATCGTAAATACATGTACACCTTCAAACTTTGCACTTAAAAAGAATGCAATTCTCAAGGATGAAACTTCAACAGTAGGTATCACCGATTTCAAAGAGCACGGTGAATTGCATATAGCTTATAAATACCATTCCGTGACACAGACAATGGAGGAAGTCAAGAAAAAGAGAAACTCTTTTGAAAAGAAGTATCTTGAAGACACAATTGACAGACTCTGGCCTCATACATTCACGGAAACGGACCTTATTCTTCTCTATCTTGCAAAATACGGCAGGGATTATGTGAAGAATTACAGATTAAAATACAGAAAAGATTTTTAACTGACCTGAATCAGGAGTGATTTTAATGTACAGAAGTGAATATCCCCGTCCGTCATTTGTCCGTGAAAATTGGTTAAATCTTAACGGAAAATGGGATTTTGAAATCGGAAAAGATAATGTTTTTGATAAATGTATTGAAGTACCTTTCTGTCCCGAAAGCGAATTGTCGGGAATCGGTTACAAGGACTTTATGTATGACTTGCAGTACAGAAAATATGTTGATATAACATATGAACAGTTACAGGGAAGTGTTATCATCAATTTCGGTGCTGTTGACTATGAATGCACACTCTTTGTCAACGGCAAAAAAGCAGGTTACCATAATGGCGGTTATATTTCATTCTCATTTGATATAACAGCATATCTTACAGAGGGTAAAAATGAACTTATCGTCTCAGTAAAGGATGATACAAAGCACCCTGCAATTCCTATGGGTAAGCAGTCTGACAGATTCGAGAGTTACGGTTGCAGTTACACAAGAACAACGGGTATATGGCAGACCGTGTGGCTTGAATTCACAGGTAAAACATACATTACGGAAAGAAAAATCACGGCAACTCCCGAAACTAAGACTGTTGTATTTGAGGGTAAACTCAATAATTCGGAGCTTTGCGAAGTTACTGCTGAAATTTTCTATAAAAATGATAAAGTTGCAGAGTGTAAGACTGTTGCAGAGGGCAGAATCAATATGACAGCCGTTATTGAAGGTGATGTAAAGCTCTGGGATGTACTTGCACCTGAAATTTATGATATTGTTCTCACCGTAAAGAGTAACGGGAAAGTATCGGACTTTGTAAAGACATATACAGGTTTCAGAAGTATTGAACTTAAAGACGGTAAATTCCTTCTTAACGGAAAATCAGTTTTCCTTCGTCAGATTCTCGATCAGGGGTTCCACCCCGACGGAATTTACACATTCCCCACAATTGAAGATATCGAAAAGGATATTGATATTGCCATTGACCTCGGATTCAACGGAGCCCGACCCCACGAAAAGATTTTCGAGGAATATTATTTCTACTATGCCGATATGAAGGGCTATCTCGTATGGGGCGAATTCCCTAACTGGGGGTGCTGTCTTGACAGTAAAAACTGTCCTGAAGGTCTCGAAAACTTCCTTTCCGAATGGAAAGAAGAGCTTGTAAGAGACTATAATCACCCGTCAATCATCGGTTGGTGTCCTCTTAACGAAACCTGGGAAGGCAAGCACTTCTGTGATGCTGTTTCTCAGAAAGCCATTTATGATGCAACAAAGGAATATGACCCGATAAGACCTGTTGTCGGTGCGAGCGGCGGTTTCCTTTATGTTACCGATATTGACGATTATCACGACTATTCGCACACGGCAGAAGAGCTTATTTCTCATGTTCATAACCATAAAAACGGCACTTATGAGCACGAAGTTGTTTATAAGAAGAACAAGGAAGAGAATGCATGTCTTCTCACTCGAGATGATATGGAAGGACTTCCGATTTTCTGCTCGGAATACGGCGGAATCTCATTCAATATCGGTGAAAATGCATGGGGCTATGTAAATGAAAGCAATGAAGATGATTTTGTTGCACATTACATTTCAGATACAACAGCAATAATGCAGAGCGACTGTATGGGTATGTGCTATACCCAGCTTACTGACGTTGAACAGGAGCAGAACGGTCTTGTGACTTATGCAAGAGAGCACAAATTCTCCGAAAATGCACGAAAGAAAATCCGTGAATGCAATATGCAGAAAGCGAAGATTGAACAATAATTTATCGGCTCGATGCCGATAAATTATTGAGTGATGTTTGCCTGACGGCAAATGATGTATTGCTACGCAAAATGATGTATGACCTGCGGTCAAGTGATGTTTTTGCCTTTGGCAAAAGTTTCGGAAGGGCTTCGCCCTTACCCATTATATATTGTGTAAAAACAAATTTTGTAGGGACCGATGTGGGCATCGGTCCCTACGATTGGTTTATTTAAACTACTCGACAAATTCTGATTTACAAAAAAAACAGTCTGCCGTGTGTGGCAGACTGTTTTTGTATGTTAATTATTAAGCCATAAGCTGTCTGATGATAGCAACGCACTCAGCCTTATCCATAATCTTCGGAACGGGATAAAGGGGATTACCTTCCTTGAGTGCTCTGTCAGCGATAAGTGAAATGTCTGATTCTTTGATCTGGTCAAACTTTTCGGGGATGTTCATATCCTTGTTCATTCTTCTGATTTCAGCAATGAACATCTTTGCCTTTTCTTCGTCTGACTTACCTGCGCAGTCAAGACCTGCAACATCAGCAAGCTCTGCAAGGCGCTTGTAAGCTGTTTCACCGAAGTAATCAAGCACATAGGGAAGAATAACAGCATTTGCAAGGCCGTGAGGAATGCCGTACATACCGCCGAGATTGTGAGCAATTGCGTGAACATAACCTACGTATGCTCTTGTGAATGCAACACCTGCATAGTATGATGCGAGGAGCATGTTTTCTCTTGCTTCAACATTCTTACCGTCTTTATAAGCAGTTTCAAGATTTGCAAAAATCATCTTTGTTGCCATTCTTGCTTTTTCTGCTGTGTCGGCTGTGTTGCTGTTGCCTATGTATGCTTCAACTGCGTGTGTAAGGGCGTCCATACCTGTTGTTGAAGTGATGTGAGGGGGAAGACCGAGTGTAAGTTCAGGGTCAAGGACTGCATACTTGGGACGGAGCACGGGGTCGTTGATGGCATTCTTTTCGTGAGTTTTCGGGTTTGATACAACTGCTGCAAGTGTAGCTTCTGAGCCTGTACCTGCTGTTGTGGGAACTGCGAAAAGAGTGGGAATCTTCTTGAGAACCTTGAGCTGACCGCGCATCTTGGGAATTTCTGTGTTAGGTCTTGCAATTCTTGCACCGCAGGCCTTTGCACAGTCCATAGGTGAGCCGCCGCCGAATGCAATAATTGCCTGACAGCCGTTGCCTGTGTAGAGGTTCTTTGCCTCTTCAATGTTGTCGATTGTGGGGTTGGGCTGAACACCGTCATATACTACGTAAGCGATGTCATTATTCTTGAGTTCTTCAAACATTGAATCAAGAAGATGAAGCCCCATAAGACCTTTATCTGTTACAACAAGAACGTTGTTGTAGCCGAGTTCCTTGATAACCTGAGGCAGTTTTTTTACTGCACCCGAACCCTTTATGAGCTGAGGCTCTGACCAGTCAAGAACTCCCATGGCAGCTTTCATAACGCCCTGAAAAGTTCTGCAGTAAGCCTCATACATTTTTCTGTTCATTATATTACCTCCGCAAGGAATATATTATTTTGCTTCTTCTGTCTTTTCTTCCTTTTTCTTGTGGAAAAGAATCTTATCAACAGGGAAGTAAAGGAAGAACTGAAGTGCTGAACAAATCATTGTTGCAATGTTCTTTGCAAGAGTCTCGTCACACCAGTCAAAACCGAGGAAAACGTCTTTAAGTGTGGGGTTGAGCCATGCTGAGAAGAGGATAAGACCGATTGTGAAAACAATGTAGATGGGAAGAGCAACTGCAACATTTGCACCGGAATTGAATGTTTTTTCCTTGTTTACAAAGAAAGCAACAATCTGAGCGATGATGTTTGCAACGTTACTTACGATGAAGTAGCCGAGACCGCCTACTGCTGCGGGATAAATGAATACCCACCATGCGAAATCAACTGTATAAAGGTCTTTGATTGCGGGAATAAGCTGAAGCGTGTTCAGAAGTGTAAACTGAACGATCATAGCAAGAAGACTTACCACGATGAATTTTACGAACTGCCATACGGTTACAAGAAGAGAACCTTTTTCAGCTGCTTTGTTGTCAATGTCTGCGAGTTTTGCCAAAGTAATCACTCCATTAAAAATATTTTGTTATATTATACAAGATTATATAAATAATTGCAACATAAATTAATAAATTAATTGAAAATTGATTTTTATTATGCTATATTAATACAAAAGGTGGTATCGCTATGGAAAAATATCTTATTAATCCTAATCAGAAATTATCAACAATCAGCAAGGACATTTACGGTCATTTTTCAGAGCATCTGGGAAGATGCATATATGACGGACTTTTTGTAGGCAAGGATTCTCCGATTCCCAATGTAAACGGAATGAGAACAGACGTTGTGGAAGCCCTTAAAGAAATGGGTATTCCCGTTCTTCGTTGGCCCGGCGGCTGTTTTGCAGACGAATATCATTGGAAAGACGGCATCGGTGCCCCCGAAAACAGAAAAAAGATGATAAACACCCATTGGGGCGGTGTTGTTGAAGACAACAGCTTCGGCACACACGAATTCTTTGAACTCTGTGAACAGCTCGGCTGTGACCCTTATATAAACGGTAATGTCGGCTCGGGAACTGTTCAGGAAATGAGTGAATGGGTCGAATATATGACATTTGACGGTGTTTCTCCCATGGCTGAGCTCAGAAAAGCCAACGGCAGAGAAAAACCGTGGGTGGTAAAATATTTCGGTGTAGGTAACGAAAACTGGGGTTGCGGCGGCAACTTCCTTCCCGAAGATTATGCTCAGGAATATCTCAGATACAATACATATGTAAGAGATTACGACAAGAACAACAGAATTTACAGAGTATGCTGCGGTCCCAATTCTGAAGATTATCATTGGACAGATAAAGTGATGTGGAGAGCAAAACACCACATACAGGGACTTTCACTTCATTATTACACCGTTCCTCACGGTTGGGGCGGCAGAGGTGCGGCAACTGTTTTCAGCGAAGATATGTATTATGTAACAGTTACATGTGCATATAAAATTGACGAAATCATTACCCGTCACATTGAGGTTATGAATAAACACGACCCTCAGCACAGAGTTGACCTTATCGTTGACGAATGGGGTACATGGTTTGATGTTGAAGAGGGGACAAACCCGGGTTTCCTTTATCAGCAGAACACCATGAGAGATGCAATGGTTGCAGGTCTTACACTCAACATTTTCAATAAGCATTCAGACCGTATCAGAATGGCTAATATTGCTCAGACAGTCAATGTTCTTCAGGCCGTTGTTCTCACAGACGGTGAAGAAATGCTTCTTACACCTACTTATCATGTTTTCAGAATGTATAAAGACCATCAGAAGAATACTCTTCTCGGTTCATTCCTCACAGCAGACGAAATTGAGTGTGAAGGACTTAAAATGCCCGAGCTTATTGAAAGCGCTTCAATGGATGAAAACGGTGTGATTTATTCAACTGTTGTAAATGTCTGTCTTGATAAAGCAAAAGAAATCAAGTGTCAGATTGCAGATTCTGAGGTTAAATCAGTCAGAGCAGAAATCATTACAGGAAAAATGGATGCCCATAATACATTTGAAAACAAAGATGTTGTAAAAACAGAAGAATTTACATCATTTGAACTGACTCAGGACGGATTTATTGCAACAATTCCCGCATGCAGCGTTGTAAAATTCATTATTGAAAGATAATGGAAAAGCGTGAATGCAAAAGGTGTCTGCTGCTTGAAAGCGGAGATAAAAACAACCATGAAACGGTTGTCGCATATATAAATAAGATAAAGCCCGATGAAAAATGCGATGATGAAACGTATAAAAAAAGGCTTGAAATGTGTAAAGACTGCGATAACCTGTTAAGCGGTACTTGTCTTAAATGCGGTTGTTATGTGGAATTCAGGGCAGCATTCAAAGATAAAAAGTGTCCTGATACAAAATTGAGAAAATGGTAATGAATTATGAAAAAAAGACTTGTTATATTTGATTGTTTCGGTGTGATTTTCGGCGAAATCGGTCCATGTATTGTCAGAAAGTATGCAAAAGAAGGCGATGATGTTGCCGCAATCAAGGAAAAACTTTTTTTGCCTGCCGACCTTGGTGATGTTTCTTATGATGAACTGATAAGCAATATTGCAGAGGAATTCGGTGTCTGTAAACAGAGTGTTCTTGATGACTGGAATTCATTTGTAAAATTAAATGATGAGCTTGTTTCTCTGATTGAAAAAATCAGGGAAACGGCAACCGTTGCCCTTCTTTCAAATGCATCAAAGGGTTTTGTTGAGTCGTTGTTTGAAAAGTATAATCTTACACATCTTTTTGATGAAATGGTTATTTCAAGCAACATCGGTATGGCAAAACCCGATAAAGAGATTTATAAATATTGTGTGTCACGTTTTGATTGTCAGTTTGACGAAATATATATGATAGACGACAATGCGGTAAATCTTGACGGGCTTGAAACAATCGGTATCACACCGGTCCTGTTTAAAGGAAATGAAAGCATAGGGCAGATTCTGTAAACAATAATTTGTCGAGGTCTTTTAAATTGGCAATTAGCAATTAGCAATGCGCAATTTCGGAAAAGGCTCCGCCTTTTGAACCATTATAATGGGGTAAGGGGCAAAGCCCCTTCATCAATTGCGAATTGCGAATTTCCAA
>JAZSPR010000169.1:0-23974 GCA_045537555.1 Acutalibacteraceae bacterium
AAAAGGGGCTGTAAAAAAACTTTTGTTTTTTTACAGCCCCTTTTTAGGGGATAGGGAAAAATGCGCAGAATGAACAAACTGAGCCCAAACAACGCATCTGCGTTGTTTGGGGTTACCCGAAGGCGTACAAAGGTACGTCGAGTGGCGAAGTTTGTTTATAGCATAAAACAATAAATTATATTAAATTTATCAATTATGATTGTTTTTTCAGGTTTTTTAGTGCTATCAGCATAATGAAAACCTTTATTTTGCGTGTTTTATGCGGTCTGCACTTTTTTTACATCCCCTTTTGTCATTCTTCAGTTCAAATTATTCTTCAACGGGAGCATCAAAAGTTTCAAGCTTTGCAGCAACTCTGAGAACTTTTCTTGCATCTGCTGCTGTAATCTTTCCGTCCTTGTCAACATCAGCACGGACTTCTTCTTCGTTTGTAAGAACGATGAGCTTAGCTGCTCTGCGGAGAATTCTTCTTGCATCAGCAGCTGTAAGTCTGCCGTCGCCGTCAACATCACCGATTCCGAAAACGAGTTCATCGGGATTTGTTGTTTCTTCTTCATCAGAAGGCTTTGTTGTTGAAGTAAGAGCTTCTGTGTCAAGATCGAAAAGGTTACCAATAACCTTGAGGGGATCATAAGTAATGATAAGGTCCTTGTTGCCTACAATCATCATGATTGAGCCTGCAATTGTGTCAACTGTGCTCTGAATGAACTTTTCAGCTTCTTCCTTACCCATTTCCTTGAGTGAATCAGCGTTGAGTTTAACAACGAGGTCAAGGATAATACCTGTAAGGTCGATAACATGTTCATTCTGCATGATTTCCTGCATAATATCAGAAGAAAGGATGTCGTTGATATCGAGGTCAAGATTGAATCCGCTTCCGCCTTCTGCAGTATCTTCAGCAAAAACAGGCATCATGAGAGAAAAACAGAGAACTGCGCTCATAAGTAAAGCAATGATTTTTTTTGTCATAAGAGAAACACTCCTTAAAATTAAATACTTTTATTAATAAACCGCAAAGGGCAGTTTAACCGATTGATTCACACATTTTCTTAAGTGTGTTAAGACCGTATTGTGTGCCGAGCTTCTGATCTTCAAGACCTTCAAACTCAACTGTGATATAGCCGTCATATCCTGCACCGATAAGAGTCTGCAGACACTGATAAACGGGAACATCACCGTGACCGACAATTGCACCCTTCAGATAAGTACCGCCACGTGTCTTGAAGAAGCCGTCACAGAAAAGAGGGCCGTTTCCGCTCTTCTTTGTAAAATCCTTGGCATGAACGTGGAATGCATAGGGAGCAACAACGCCTACTGCATAAGCAGGGTCTTCGTCGGCACACATAAAGTTGCCGATATCAACGAGAAGACCGAAGTTATCGTTTGCAACGCCGTTTACTATTTTTTCAACACGGCAACTCTCCTGACAGAAGAAACCGTGATTTTCAACCATTGTTCTGATCCCGAATGTTTTTGCATATTCGGTGACTGCACGGCAACCTTCAATTATGCGGGGAAGAGCATCAGAGAATGCCTTAAAACCTCGCTTATCGTTGTCGTAACCTCTTGTTGCATCATGACGCATGAGTTTAACACCGAGAGCATTTGCAATTTCAACTTCACCTTTGAGACGGGCAATCTCTTTTTCAATGTCTCCGTCTGAGCCGTGAAGGAAATCAGCACCGATTGTATAGCTTACGGGCTCAACGCCGTTCTTTTTACACTCTTCTCTCAGGAATGCGGCATATTCTGCCTTTGTCATACCTTCGGGAGTATCAAACTCAACGAATTCAACACCGTCAAAGCCTGTCTCAGCGGCGAGAGCGATACACTCGGCAAGTGTCTTTTCGCCTGAGCCTATCAGTCTGCAATAGCTGTATGTACTGACTGAGAATTTCATTAATCTGTCCTCTTTATTTCTTTATTTTATCCCAGTATTCCTTTGCCGCCTGCTCCATTTTATTATCACCGTATTCATAATAAACGGTGTTTTTCAGAACATCGGGGAGATACTGTTGTTTCGTCCAGTGATTCGGATAATCATGGGGGTATTCATAAAACTGTCCCTTTACCTTTACATCGTCACCGTCAAAATGTTTATTCTGAAGCTGACGGGGAATGGGACCGTATTTACCTTTTTCAAGGTCTGCCATTGCCGCATTTATGGCATCATGTCCCGAATTTGATTTCGGTGAAGTGCACACAAGAATTACAGCATCGGCAAGGGGTAATCTTGCTTCGGGAAGCCCTACCTGAAGAGCGATATCAACAGCCGACTTTACAATGGGCATTATCATGGGATAAGCCAGTCCGACATCTTCTGCCGCGCAAACCATAAGTCTTCTGCATGCAGAGGGCAGATCACCTGCCGCAAGGATTCTTGCAAGATAGTGAATTGCCGCATCGGGGTCAGAGCCTCGCATTGACTTCTGAAAAGCAGAAAGCAGGTCGTAATGCTCGTCACCGTCACGGTCATATTTGAGCGATGTCTTCTGAGAGAGATGTTTCGCATTTTCAAGGGTGATTTTTCTGGGTGAATCGTCCTTGGGGACTGTTGCACTCAGGCAGAGAAGCTCAACCGTGTTGATTGATTTTCTCACATCACCGCCGCATGCAAATGCGATATGCCTGACAACACCGTCTTCAATATCAAACGGACATCGCATTTCCTCACCCATAAGCCTGAAAGCTCTTTCAATAGCAGGAGTGATATCCTCAGGTGTGACTGTCTTGAACTCAAAAACAGTACATCGGCTGAGCACCGCACTGTATATGTAAAAATAGGGATTTTCTGTTGTGGATGCAATGAGTGTGATTGACCCGTTTTCAATATATTCAAGAAGTGACTGCTGTTGCTTCTTATTGAAATACTGAATTTCATCAAGATAGAGAAGAATGCCGTTTGTGGCTTCAACGGTATCAATCTGGGCAACAATGTTGCGGATATCGGCAATTGAAGCATTTGTACCGTTGAGACGGCAGAGCTTTTTGTTTGTTGATGCCGCAATAATGTTTGCAACTGTTGTTTTTCCCGTGCCGGAGGGACCGTAAAAAATAAGATTCGGAATTATGCCCGATTCGATGATATTTCTCAGCGGAGCACCTTCTGACAGAAGATGTTTCTGCCCGACTGCTTCGTCAAGCGTCATCGGTCTTATTCTGTCTGCAAGAGGTGAAGACATAGCTAATCCTTCCGTAAATTTAAAAATGATTATATACGTTAATTATTCTATCATATATTTCAGGAAAAATAAAGAGTAATTTCAAAAAAATATTATTTATTTAATTGACAAAAGCAACCAAAGACTGCATAATAAAAGAACGGAAGGTGAAAAAAATGAAAAAACTGTCTTTTGAATGTGATTACAGAACGGGAGCACATCCCGAAATACTGAAAAAACTCATTGAAACAAACATGGAAAGCCTTGATGCATACGGAACGGACATTTATTCCGAAAGTGCAAAGCAAAAGATAAAAACTGCATGCGGTGATGCCGATATTGATGTCTTCTTCCTTTCGGGAGGCACTCAGACAAATCTTATTGTTATTTCATCTCTTCTGAAAAGTTATGAAGGTGTTATTGCCGCCGATACGGGACACATAAGTATTCATGAAGCAGGAGCAATTGAATATCACGGTCACAAGGTTCTGCCTCTCCCCCACAAGGACGGCAAAATTGTTCCCGGAGATTTAGAAAATTACATAAATAACTTTTACTCGGACGAAAACCATGAGCATATGGTCTTCCCCGGAATGGTTTATATTTCACATCCGACCGAAAACGGTACTCTTTATTCAAAAGCCGAGCTTGAAGAGATTTCTGCAATCTGCAGAGAGAACAATATTTATCTTTATATGGACGGCGCAAGGCTCGGTTACGGACTCATGAGCAATGGTACCGATGTGACTCTTCCCGATATTGCAAAGCTTTGCGATGCTTTTTATATAGGCGGAACAAAAGTCGGAGCACTCTGCGGAGAAGCCGTTGTTTTCAGAAAAACGGTTATGCCGAAACATTTCATGACAGTTGTAAAACAGCACGGAGCCCTTCTTGCAAAAGGAAGACTGACGGGAATTCAGTTTGACACACTTTTTACCGATAATCTCTATTTCAATATAAGCAAAAATGCCATAGATACGGCTGAAATGCTTAAAAATGTGCTGGGAGAAAAAGGATTCCGCTTTGCGTGGGACTCTCCCACCAATCAGCAGTTTGTAATTCTTGAAAATTCGCTGATTGAAAAACTCAAAGAAAATGTCGGTTTCTCTTTCTGGGAAAAATATGACGATAATCATACGGTTGTCAGATTTGCAACAAGCTGGTCAACAACTAAAGAAGACATTGAAAATCTGAAAAACATATTATAAAAACAAGGAGCCGCACGGCTCCTTGTTTCATTATGCGGCTTCAAGACCCGCGGAGATTCTGAGAATCTTTCTTGCGTCTGCGGCAGTAATTTTGCCATCACTGTTCATATCGGATGCAGTTGCATAAACGCCTTCAATCTTATCAAGCTTTGCAGAACCGCGAAGCGCAAGTCTTGCATCAGCGGCAGTTGTCTTACCGTTACCGTCAACGTCTGTGGGAACGCAGACTGTATAAGTATTGATAACTTTACCGCTGTTGTCTTTAATCTGAATCTTTGCACCTGTACCTACAAGTGCATCACCGGAAACTGCCTTGCCGTCCTTGTCAACGATTGAAACTTTTTCATTTTTGACTGACTTGATGATATCGGCAGCAGAACTCTTTGTTTTTACTGTTGAAACCTTTGAAGTGTTATCAACCTTTACTGTATCACCGCTTACTTCAAGCTTATCTAAAACGGGCTTCTGAGTAGGCTTTTCAGTCGGTTTTTCAACAGGCTTTCCTGTTGTGGGTGCATCTGTCACAGGTTCTTTTGTTGTAGGAACTTCTGTTTCAGGTTCCTTTGTAATGGGTTCTGTTGTAGGAGCCTGAGTTTCAGGTTCTTTAGTAGTAGATTCTGTTTCAGGCTCTTTGGTAGTAGGTTCCGTTGTGGGAATCTCAGTTTCAGGTTCCTTTGTAATGGGTTCTGTTGTAGGAGCCTGAGTTTCAGGTTCTTTAGTTGTGGGTTCTGTAGTAGGAACTTCCGTCT
This sequence comes from Acutalibacteraceae bacterium, assembly GCA_045537555.1. GTDB lineage: Bacteria > Bacillota > Clostridia > Oscillospirales > Acutalibacteraceae > UBA1081. Next base: position 5,119 of record JAZSPR010000169.1, read on the forward strand.
CAGGTTCTTTTGTGGTTGGTTCTCCGGTAGTCGATTCTTCGGTGGTGGGTTCATCGGTTCCGGGTTCAGAATCACAATAAATTATTTCTGACCAGCAAGGCACATATTCAAATTCATAGCCGTCGTCATAATCCTTTGTCAGCTGAAGAATATTGAATTTTGTTCCGCTCATAGTGATAGTCTGCTTTTCATCACCGTCAAGAATTACTTTGTGTGTTCCGGAACAACTCAGGTCATTATAATCGAGAATTTCAAATATACCGCCAACTCGCATTGTTCCGGCACTACCTTTTACAGCAATTCCGCCAATTTCATTATTACACACATAAAATCCGCCGTCAACATCAACTACATCTTCTTCGTATTTCATATAAAGTGTACCTTTTGACGGTGTATATTTTTTATCGCCAAATTCATCTGTTTTTTCTGTCAAAATACGGTAATCGCCCGTTACATGTAATGTACCTTTATTGCATCGTACTGTACCCGACGGCTGAATAAAATTTCCTTCAATTTCAAGATTTGCCTCATTAAGTTCTAATGCACTGTGCGATGACACATTACCGATAACTTTCAGATTATGTCCGTTAAGATTCATATTCTGAAAACCGAAGCCGTCACTTCTGATTACGGAATCTGTCATAAGTGTAGCTATATTCACTTGTCCGCTGAAGACGGGGTTTTCATTATAGATATACAACTGATTTATTGAGTTACTTCCAGAATCGATATCAATTTTCTGTTCACCGCTTCCGTCAAAAATCACTTTGTGTGTTCCGGAACAATCAAGGTCATTATAATCAAGAATTTCAAATGCACCTGAAACTCTCATCGTTCCGGCACTAGCTTTTACACCAATTCCGCCAATTTCATTATTACACACATAAAATCCACCGTCAACATCAACTACATCCTCTTCGTATTTCATATAAAGTGTACCTTTTGACGGTGTATATTTTTTATCGCCAAATTCATCTGTTTTTTCTGTCAAAATACGGTAATCGCCCGTTACATGTAATGTACCTTTTCTGCAGTAAATTTCGCCGTTCGCATGAATAAGATTACCCAATACTGTCAGTTCATATCCGTTAAGATTCACAGAACCATCTGTAATTTTCAAATTTGAGATTACAGTATCTTTTGTTAAAACAATATTGTCTTTCCATTCGGTATAATAAGGATTTGAAGACTGATAAATGATCTTATCAATAAGTTCAACTAACTCACCATCGTATTCAGGATCAGTTTCTTCTGAAAAATCTACTTCTTCATCATTTTCAGGTGGATCACCTTCAAGTTTTGCAATCATTGCGTCGATATCATCAAAAACAAGTTTTTTATCTTCTGTAATTGAAAAAACAAGTGAATCAAGAAGTTCATCAAGATTTTCGGAACCGTCCATAATGCCGCTCCACAGTTTTTCAAGAACTTCCATATCATATACATCTTTCATTATGGTAGAAGCAAAAGCATCAAAAGCTTCTTCACCCATTGATTCTATCAGAATTCCTGAAACTCCGCCCGATTCCAGATATCCTTCAATAAAGGGCATCATGAATTCAAAGCCATAAAGATAACATCTTGCGGCATAGAATCTGTATTTTATTATATCACGCGCATCAGCGGGGTCTGTAACTTCTCCGCCATTGTATTTATCATAAATCGTCTGCATTTTATCAAAATACATTGCACCCTGTTCGCAATATTCAATACCGTAATTGATTGTAGCAATTGTAAGTGCATTAAGAAAAGTATATTTCGCACCGTCTTTTGCAACATCGAACCATTCCTTCGGATTTATAAGACTAAGTGTGACATGAGTAAAAGAATTTCCACAGAACTTTGCAACATTAGTTCTGTCGGTTATTTCCAACACTACATCTATATTTTCTTCTGCCAGTTGAGCAAAAGACTCAATAGCAGCAAGATATGAATCTTTGCTGTCGTTTGCCATCTGAAGACTGCATCTGTCCAAAACAGATTGTTTATCCGCGGACTCTTCAGCAACAGCAAAAAAATTGCCGAATGTTGAAATCAGAATAACAACTGACATACAAATCGCTAACATATTTTTTATATTCTTTTTCATACATCTTCCACCTTTCTTGCTATATTATACAACAACACAATCATTTATGCAATAATTTTTCCTGACAAGAAACAAGAGCCGCACATAAGTACGACTCCCGGATTTTTATTTTTCGTAGCAATATGTCTTTATAAATTCTTCTCTGTCCTGTCTTGTGAGGATTGTGTCTGTTTCGCTGTCATAAATAACAATTCCGTATGCATGACCGGACTTTTTACCCTTTTTAAACCATTCAACATAGGCTTTCTGCATACTTGTATTCTGAGGAAGTTCGTCAAGAGGCTTTCTGTCATTTTTTACACCGAAAACTCTCCACTGGTCGCTGAAATCATATGTCCACTTAATTTCAAGGGGTTCAAAATCAAGAAGGAAATCGCTGATATTTGACTTTTCGGGAAGAATGTTGATATTATCGGGATAAAGAAGCCATGAATTACAGCAGAAAACGCCGTATCTGGGGTCTTTGAATTTATCTTTGAAGAATGCGTGAGCTCTTCTGTAAGCATCAAGTCTTGCTTCATATGTAAGGGGACCCTGATTTGAGGGAATATGCATACCGACTACAAAATCGCTGTCATAAAGCTCAACGCCGTTCTTAATATACATATCGCACCAGAAATCTGAGTTTTCAAACTGAAGTCTGCCCAGAGCAAAACGATTGAGTTCATAGAAACCCTTGAACCAGCCTTCGACAAATGTACCCCAGATGTCATAGTTTTCTTTACACTCAATAAGCTTTGATTTAAGGTCAAGAACGCTTCTCCAGTAAATTTCTTCGTCAATCTTTTCTTTTCTGTACTTTGCAAGAAGAGGCTTTGTGCAATTGATAAGAAGAACGAAATTGACTGTATACTTATGTTCACCGATAAGCTCGGCAAGAGCTTCAACCTTATCGCCGAAGTCACCGAAATTGCGGTTTTTCAGCCAGTAAGCTCTGTACATTGCTTCATATATCTTGTTTGCCTTTTCATCGGCAAGGATTTTTTCTTCTGCACGGATAAGGACTTCCCTCGCCTCTGCGGGATAGTCGTGTTTCTCCATAACAAGTAATGCGTGATTGTAATTTTTCATAACAGCACCTCTGCCAAAAATAGTAATAATTTATTTTAACACGAATAACTGAATATTACAAGAACAAATTGAATTTAATCTGTCTGAAACCATGTTTTTACTTTTTCCGTAAATACACATGTGCATCAATTATCATAATGTTACTCCGTCCTTGAAAATTGCGATTTCACGGTTACCGTAAATCTCATTTTTAGTCTGTTCACCCTCTGCGACACGGCACACAAGGTCAAGAAGTTCCGAAGCCTTTGCTTCCGTGTCCCTGCCGAATGCGGAAAAATCAATCCAATGCTTTTTCTTTTGGGCTATCACATCATTCGATGCGATTTTGACGGTAGGCACCATTCCGCCGAGGGGTGTTCCTCTGCCCGTTGTGAAAAGAATCATATGACACCCTGCCGCAGTAAGATTTGTAACGGAAACAATGTCATTTCCCGGACCGTTCAGAAGACTGAGGCCCTTTGTTTTTACGGTTTCTCCGTAATCAAGGACATCGACAACGGGAGCAGTTCCGCCTTTCTGTACACAGCCGAGAGATTTCTCTTCAAGAGTTGTAATTCCGCCCTCTTTGTTGCCGGGTGAGGGATTTTCAGAAACCGGCTGACCGTGAGCTTTGAAATACTGTTTAAAATCGTTTATAAGGTTTACACTCTTATCAAAAACATCTTTATTGATACATCTTTCAAAAAGAACTGTTTCGGCACCGAACATCTCGGGTACTTCCGTCAGCACAGCGGATGCTCCCATGGAACAAAGTTTATCTGTCACCCTGCCGACAACGGCATTTGCCGTGATACCCGAAAAACCGTCAGAGCCGCCGCATTTGAGCCCCACCTTAAGAGCAGAAACGGGCACTTTTTCACGTTTGTCGGAAGATGCAATTTCTTTGAGTTCATTTATAATCCTGATACCCTCTGCGATTTCATCATCGCAATCCTGAATATTCAGAAATCTTATTCTTTCGTCGTCGGTTTCACCGAGGACTTTTTTCATTTCTGCAATATTATTGTTTTCACAACCGAGCCCTAACACAAGCACACCGCCCGCATTCGGATGAAGAATAAGACCTTTAAGAACAAGCTGAGTGATTTTATTATCATCACCGAGCTGACTGCAACCGTAAGGATGTGAACAGGTTATTGCTCCCGTTTTTTCCGAAAGCTGTTTTGCTATGGAGTTAACACATCCGACAGTCGGCACAATCCATATATCATTTCTTATACCTATATCACCGTTTTTTCTGACATAGGCATTGATTATTCTCGCTTGGGTTTCGGGAAGATATTCAAAACGGGGTGAATATTCATAACTGAGAATATCGCCGAGCTTTGTTTTCATATTGTGGGAATGAACACTGTCTCCCTTATTTATATCTTCTGTTGCATACCCTATAGGATAGCCGTATTTTATGATGTCTGAACCTTTTTCTATATCAACAAGAGCAATTTTGTGCCCCGTTTCAAGGTTTACGCAGACATTGTCTTTTTCATTTATTATGAAAGTATCCATTTCATTGTTTCCTTTGCACCAAGCTTTGCAATTTTTTCATAACAAGCTGTAACAATTCCTGTCATATCTGATAAATCCGTCTGCCATAATGAAGTGTTTGCGAGAATATCGGCAATTGAATCTTTTTTCATAACCGAAATCACCTCGGCATTATCATCGGGTGTGTCATTTTTAAAGAAATAAATAAGGTACGCAAGAGAAAGTGAAAGATACTTCGGATATTCACCGTATTTCTCTTTATATTCGAGAATTGTGGGAAGCACACGGACAGAGAATTTACTGACGGAATTAAGAGAAATCGCACGCCATTTGTGTCTTATAAACGGGTTTCTGAATCTGTCAAAAACGCTGTCTGCAAATGAAAGACTGTCTTCACTCTTGCCCGCAACGGGAAGAATTTCTTCATTCATACATTTATTAAGAAATGCCGATGCGGTTTCCTCTGCCATAGCTTCACCTACTGTTTCGATGCCTGAAAGAAGAGCACCTGCAACAAGAGAAGTATGTGCACCGTTGAGAATTCTTACCTTTATCTTTTTATAAGGCTTCGCATCGTCCGTCCATATAACATTGAAACCTGCCTTTTTAAGAGGAAGCTCGTTTTCAAAGTCACCTTCAATAACCCAGAGATGAAAAATTTCTGCCGTGTTGAGGAATTTATCGTCAGGGTGTTTATCCTGTGTTCCGTCATCGGGGTAACCCGTTACGATACGGTCAACAAGAGTGTTTGCAAATGTATTTTTTTCGTTTATCCAACTAACAAAGCCGTCAGGAAGTCCCCAATGCTCTGCATATTTCAGAACACATTTTTTCAGTTCATCGCCGTTGTTGTCAATGAGTTCACAGGGCAGAAAAATAAAACCGTCAAGCCCGTTTTCATATCTTCTGTAAAGAAGCTGAGTAAGTTTTGCGGGGAATCCTTTGCAGGGCTTGTCATCAAAACTGCAGTTTTCATCAAATGCAATACCCGCCTCAGTTGTGTTTGAAACAATAAATTTCATATCGGGGCTATCTGCAAGTGAAAGGTATTCATCATAATTTTTATAAGGGTCAATTCCTCTTGAAACGGACTCAACATAATGATGCTCCTGCTTTATTTCGCCATTGACCATGCCTCTTAAGTAAAGATTGTACTTACAGTTCTGAGCATTCAGCAGAGCACATTTTCCGCCCTCACGGGGCTGAATGACAACGGCTTTACCGTCATATAATCCCTTTTTGTTCATCACATCAAGGAAGTAATTGAAAAATCCTCTCAGAAAATTCCCCTCACCAAACTGAATAATTGTCTCTTTCATTTCAGTCACCTGTTTTATTAATACTGTCTTAATTGTAAGTGTTTTTTGTGATTTTGTAAAGTGGGTGTTTTATTTTAAATTAATTTGCTGAAAAACAACACCGCCTCAGCTGAGACGGTGTTTTGTATTGCGGGAATTTATTATTCTTCTGTTTTGCTTGTTGCCTTTTCAAAAATTGCCATAACATCAGCTGAAGGAGCCTTGTCAATAAGAGAAACAACAATGCAAAGAACAAGACATACAATGAAACCGGGAAGAAGCTCGTAAATACCGGTCTTGTCTGCGGCTGAAAGACCGAGAGCAATCCATGCGATTACTGTTGAGCCGCCGCCGATAATACCTGCGATAGCACCTTTGTATGTAAAACGTTTCCAGAAGAGTGAAAGGATAATTACGGGACCGAATGCTGCACCGAAACCTGCCCATGCATTTTCAACAAGCCCCATAATGCTTCCTGCGTTGGGATTGATTGCGATAAAGTATGCAACAACTGCAAGAACAATAACAACGATTCTGCCGACCCAGAGGATTTCTTTGTCAGAAGCATTCTTTCTTACAACGGGCTTATAGATGTCGCTTGTGAATGAAGATGATGCAACGAGAAGCTGTGAGTCTGCTGTGCTCATTGCTGCTGCAAGAATTGCCGAAAGGAGAATACCTGCAATGAATGCGGGGAAGAGTTCACGTACAAGAACAATGAAGATTGTTTCCTGTGTACCTGCTGCAATAAGTTCGGGATGAAGAACTCTGCCGAGGTATGCGATAACGATTGCCGCACCGAGTGAAAGAACAACCCAGATGATAGCAACTGTTGCTGATTTCTTGATAAGACTTGCCTTTTTGATTGACATGAATCTTACAAGGATGTGAGGCATACCGAAGTAGCCGAGACCCCAGGCAAGACCTGAAACGATATCCTTCCAATTTGCTGCGAAGGGGTTTGTGACAAACTCATTTGCTGTGCCGATGAAGCCTTCATTGATAGCAGCAAAGTTGACATCCTTTGTCAGAAGGATAACTACGGGTACGGTCATAATAGCAACGAGCATCATAAGTCCCTGGAAAAAGTCTGTCCAACAAACAGCCTTGAAGCCGCCTGTGAATGTGTATGCAATGATGATTGCACCGAAGATAAGTGTAGCTGTTTCCTGAGAAAGACCGGGAATAACAGATGAGAAAAGTGTTCCGCCCGCTTTGAAGCTTGATGCAACGTAAACAGTAAAGAATACTGCGAATACAATAGCACAGATAATTCTCAATGCGGGGCTTTTACTTGCAAATCTGTTTGAAAGATACTCGGGAATTGTGATTGAGTCGTTAGCAGCAGCAGAAAAGCTTCTGAGTCTTTTTGCAACCAGTATCCAGTTAAGAATTGTACCCAATGCAAGACCGATACCGATCCACATTTTTCCGAAACCGAATGCAAGAATACTTCCGGGGAAGCCCATAAGAAGCCAACCACTCATATCTGATGCCTGTGCACTCATTGCGGTGACGTAGGGGCCCATACTTCTGCCGCCGAGGAAATAATCCTTTGCACCGCCGTTACTTTTTTTGTCTTTGAAAAAGAAAATAAATCCGATACCAAGCATAAGTACAAGATAAAGTACAAATGCGAGAACTTCAAAATTCATCTCATTTCATTCCTTTCTAAAATACTTTTTAAACGAATACAAAGGCAAGTATAACACAAACAAAAACAGAATGCAATACAGAATAAAGTACAGACCGCAGTCTGTACTTTACAGATAAATTTTATTAAAATCGGCTATATATACGCATTTCAAAAGAAGAATGCAGTCTATACTAAAAATAATACGAAAAATATACTTTAAATTTTGACTCTTTTCATAAAAAACGGCATCATTTTTGATGCAGAATCACTAAGAGAATAGTCACCGTTGCACAGACACCAATCATAAATCATTGCTCTTTCACAGAAAGCATAGTATTTTACGATTTCATTTACGGACATCTGCTTTGTGATTTCGTTTTTCTCCTGTCCCGCAATCACAATCTTACGAAGAAGTCTGTAATATACTCTGTTATGATCAAGAAGCTGTTTTTCATTTTTTGTCACAAGCTGAGTTGAGTAAAGACGTTTCATGAGTTCAAGGTCAACGGTGTTTTCAACCATTTCAAACAGTTTTCGGTTGAGAAAAAGCAGGATTTCAATGCTGTCTGTTTCGGAATTGATTTCCCCCTCAAGTTCTTCATATTTTTCATCAAAAAGATGAGCAAGAGAACCAAGAAGTGCGTCTTTGCTTTCAAAATAATGATAGAAGGAGCCTTTCGATGTGCCTGACTCATAAATTATATCTTCAATTGTGGTGTTTTCGTAACCGTTATCATAAAACAGCTTCCATGCGGCGGAAACAATCTTACTTTTTGTGTTACGGCTGTTCTTTTTCGGCATAATACCACCTCAGAAAAATTATATTACATTATAATATAAATGTCAAATTATTCAGAATCAACATACAAAAATTCACAATAATATTTTTTACGACAATGTTTAAAATAGTAAGGCAAACGCAAGTTAATTGTGAAAGGAGTGCGTTCTTCATGGCAAGCAGCAACAAGTCAAGTCTTGTACCCGAGGCAAGAGAAGCTCTTAACAGATTCAAGATGGAAGCAGCTTCAGAAGTAGGTGTTAACCTCAAGCAGGGCTACAACGGTGACCTCACATCAAAGCAGGCAGGTTCAGTCGGCGGTCAGATGGTTAAGAAGATGATCGAGGCTTACGAAAACGGCATGAAATAATTTCGCCATATAATAATGCGGATGCAGTTCACACGGATTGCATCTGTGTTTTTTATTTTTTTCACTTTTATGATGACAAATGTAAAAAAAAGGTGTATAATATTTTTTTGGAAAAACGTAAAATCATTTTCCGTGAAATCAGGTGGTTTTTATGGCAAGAAAATCTCTGGACATGACAAACGGTCCATTTCTGAAAAAAATATTTATTTTTGCGTTACCTCTTATGGCGACTGGACTTCTGCAACTGCTTTACAACTCTGCCGACACGGCAATTGTAGGTAAATTCGCAGGTTCCGATGCTCTCGCGGCGGTTGGTTCGACAGGTTCATTAATAAACCTTATTATCAATGTATTTATCGGGCTTTCAATGGGTTCGGGCGTTATGGTTGCACGCCACATAGGTGCAAAGGATGAAAAACGCGTATCAAAATGTGTTCATACAGCAATGCTGTTAGGACTTGTAAGCGGAATTATTGTTGCCGTTATCGGCTTTTTTATGTCAGGTACATTTCTGAAACTCATGCAGGTTGAAGAAGGAGTTCTTGAACTTTCAACGCTTTATCTTAAAATATATTTCCTCGGTGCTCCCGGTTCACTCGTTTACAATTTCGGCGCATCGCTTCTGAGAGCCTCAGGCGACACAAAAAGACCTCTTTACATACTTTCCGCATCGGGACTTGTAAATGTCATTCTCAATCTCATTCTTGTAATTCCCTTTAAAATGAGTGTTGCGGGTGTTGCGATTGCAACAATCGTTTCGCAATATATGACAGCGATAATTGTCGTTATATGTCTTCTCAGAACAAGCAGCATACTTAAACTCAGCCCGAAAAAACTCCGTTTTGATTTATTTGAGCTCAAATGCATAGTCCGTATCGGCGTCCCTGCAGGGTTGCAGAGTTCACTTTTCTCAATTTCAAACGTTATAATTCAGTCCGCGGTCAACTCCTTCGGAGCTGTTGCAATGGCAGGTATTGCGGCAGGCTCGCAGTTTGACGGTTATATTTTTGTGTGTACAAATGCCGTTGCACAAACAACAATGACATTTACTTCGCAGAATATCGGTGCGGCAAAACATCACAACATCAATAAGGTTTACCGTTACTGTTTCCTTGTTGCCACAATAATAAGTATTATTCTTTCTGCCGTGGGATATTTCTTCAGAGACGAAATCGTATGGATTTTTGCAAAAGAGCCCGAGGTTATCGAGCTTGGTGCACAAAGACTTGCACTCGTTATTCCGTTCTATATTTTCTGCTCATTGCAGGATGTTTGTGCAGGTCAGATAAGAGGCATGGGCAAATCAATCGAGCCGATGATACTGTCCCTTTTCGGCACTTGCGTTGTAAGGCTTGTTTGGATATTCCTGATTCTTCCCGAGGGACATTCACTTATGGACATCTACTGGGCATATCCCATTTCATGGTTTGCAACATTTGTCTTGCTGAATATTCTGTATTTCATAACGCTGAAAAAACTCATAAAAACACAAAAGGCATAACAAAAAGTGGCACTTTCCGAAAGGATTGTGTCACTTTTTTTGCACAAAAGGTGAGTATGATATTTGTATAGTGTTAATAAAATTCTAATAAATTGTTGAAACACTGAAAATTCTTTGATATTATATATATGAAAACTAAAGAAGTAATCAGGCAAATAAACGGATTGACGGGGGTAAGTTACTATATTTTTCAGAAAATATGAGCCAATCATAGAACCGTCCCCTGATTGATCTCCCCTGATTGATCTAATGTCGCTTTTGTCATTGGTGGTGATGAGTGCACCTTTATTTTTTTTGGTTTTCGTGATATTCTGCCTTGCGGCAGAGTGATATTATTGCCTTTCGGCAATAGTGATATTGAAGTTATCAGCTTCAGTGATATTTTATTCGCAAATAACTGTCCGAAGGACAATAAAACTGTGTGAAGCACATAACACTGCAAAGCAATAAAACTCGCCGCAAGGCGAATAAAACTGCCGGGTGTCCTTACGAACACCCGGCTAATGAGACAGCTTGATTTTTTATTTTTTCTTCACATAAAATGCAACAAACCAGTAATAGCATATTGCAACCACAAAGAGAATCCATGCAACTGACCATAAATTGAGTGCAAGTCCGAGGATAAGGAAAAGGATAAGTGCGGCTTCAAAGACAGGGATTGCAAAAAGCAGTCCTTTTTTTGTTTTTGCCCTCATACCGATTGCAAAATGATAATAAGCGGGAATCAGCAGAAATACAAGCCACATCGGATGCCACAGATGCAATGTAATACCGCTCAATATGTAAAACGCAACCGCAACGAGCGGAAACGGAAATTTAAGAAGTTTTGCCGAGAGTCCCGGATAAATCGGTTCACCTTTTTCAATGGGTTCGGTTTTTGTCTTTTTCTCCTTTTCGGGAGGGGGTGCTGTGTCTTCCGTTTTGTTTCCAACAAGAACATCAAGACTGACATTATAAAGATTTGCAAGTTCAATCAGAGTATCCGTATCGGGAGTTGACTCCCCTCTTTCCCACTTTGAAACTGCCTGACGGCTGACGCCCATTTTCTCTGCAAGGGCTTCCTGCGAAAGTCCGTTTCTCTTTCTTAAATCTGCAAGTGTTGTTCCGAGTTTCAGGCTCATTTTATAATCACTTCCTTTTTATCTTCTCAATTATACATATTTATTTCCTTTTTTGCAACATAATTCAGAAAAAACTACGGTTGCGGAGCATAATTTCCCGCAACTGACGGTTGCCGCAACCGGAAGTATGTGGAAATTGCGTGGTTTCGGGCATATACTTTCATCAAGGTCACAAACAACACCGAACAAATAAAAACGCATTAAAAGGAGATAAACAAAATGCTTAACATTACAAACACAGAACATTTCGGACTCGGGAGAAAGATTGTCGCAAACATGACATCGGAAAGCTGGAAGAACATTCCCCACGTCGGATATAATTATGAAGCTGACATAACAGACCTTCTCACAGAACTGAGAAAAATCAATATGAGCCGCAATATAAATGATAAAATCACGGTAAACACTCTTATGCTCAAAGTTATTGCGGAAGGTCTCAAAGCCGCCCCTGCAATGAATGCCCATATTGATTACAACAGTTTTCTTGTAAGAGGCAGAATTGATACTTTTGAAGAAATCAATATTTCAATTCCCATGGTGATGTCTGACGGTCACATGATGACTGTCAATGTAAGAGGATTTGAAAAAATGAATCTTGATGAAATAACCGAAAAAATCAACGATGTCAGAAGAAGAATGGAAAACACAATTCTTGAAGAGGCGATGTATGAAGCTTCATTTGCAAACACAATCAATGAACTGAAAAAAGGACATATCCTGAAAGCACTCGGCAGACTTTTCGGTGCAAAGACGGGCAAACACAAGATAAAACTTCTCACGGGCGAAGACAAAAGAAAGTATCACTCAATGAGCAAAAACGACAGACTGACGGGTTATGACATTGAGCAGGGCACGGTCACGGTTTCAAACCTCGGCTCACTTGACAGAAGTCTTACAGGCAATGTGACACTTCTCGAAATCATTCCGCCTCAGGTTGCGGCTTTCGGATTGGGCGCAATTCAGGATAAAGTTGTGTGTGCAACCGACAGTTGCGGCGTAAAAAGTGCCGATTTCAGAAAGATTCTGCCCATATGCATCGCATTTGACCACAGAGCACTCGACTTTGGCGATGTAATCCCATTTACAAGAAGATGTAACGAGATTTTTGAAAACCCGACAGTCATTCATGACTGGCTTGATGATAAAAAAGCTGTACGCAAATTCAAAGAGGCATAAAATTAACGGCTGTTCGGTTGAACAGCCGTTAATTTTATCTGAGCAAAAAGTTTTTAAGGTCTTCAACTGTGTGTACTGTATAATCAGCACCGTATTCCATGAATTCGCCCTCGGGGGCAAATCCGTAGTCAACGCCGACACATTTCATGTTACATTCATGTGCACCGGTTATGTCATACTTTCTGTCACCAATCATCAGAACATCCTTGATTTCATTTTCGGGAATATTCATTCTTTCGCAGGCTTTCATTATGACATCTGCCTTTGAGTCACCCTCGCCGACAGCACCTGAAATTGTTTCAAAGTACTTTGTAAGGTCATAATGGTCTGTGACCGTTTTTGCCATATGTTCGGGTTTCGTTGTTGCAATCGCAAGACGGCAACCCTTGATTTTTAGTTCTTCAAGAAGTTCAGGGATTCCCTCATAAGGAGCATTCTCAAAAATACCTTTTACAACATAACGTTCACGGTATTTTTTAATTGCCGCCTGAGTTGTCTCATCATCGAAATTCACATATTCGTGAAATGATGTAACAAGAGGAGGTCCTATAAACATTCTGAGAGTTTCCATATCGGGAACCTCGAAACCCAGTTCACGGAAGGCATATTCAAGACTTTTAAGTATGCCTTCACCTGAATCGGTGAGTGTTCCGTCAAGGTCAAAAAATATCGTTTTATACATATCAGCCGAACATTGAAAGCAGATAGCCTGCCGCAACAGCGGAGCCTATAACACCTGCAACATTGGGACCCATAGCGTGCATAAGAAGGAAGTTTGTTGCGTCTGTCTTTGCGCCGACCTTCTGAGCAACTCTGGCCGCCATAGGAACAGCAGAAACACCTGCCGCACCGATAAGGGGATTGATTTTTCCGCCTGTAAGTACATACAGAAGCTTGCCGAGAAGCACACCGCCCACTGTTGAGAACATAAACGCAAGAAGACCGAGACCAACAATCTTAAGCGTTTGTGTTGTGAGGAATGTTTCGCCGTTTGCAGTAGCACCAACACAGACACCGAGAAGAATTGTTACAATGTTCATCAGTGCATTCTGTGCTGTGTCTGAAAGTCTGTCAGTAACGGCACACTCTTTGAAGAGATTGCCGAGCATAAGCATACCGAGAAGAGGTATTACTGAGGGGAGAAGAAGTGCTGTGATGATAAGAACAACTACAGGGAAGATAATCTTCTCTGTCTTTGTTACTTTTCTCAGCTGAGTCATCTTGACTGAGCGTTCCTTCTTTGTTGTAAGTGCATTCATAATGGGAGGCTGAATTACGGGAATAAGAGCCATATATGAATATGCCGCAACTGCTATAGGTGCAAGAAGATGTGATGCAAGTTTACTTGTAAGGAAAATTGCTGTGGGACCGTCTGCACCGCCGATGATTGAAATTGATGCTGCTTCCTGAGGGGTGAAGCCGAGCCAGATTGCAATAATGAATGCAACATAAATACCGAGCTGTGCAGCTGCACCTAAAAGAAGGCTTATGGGGTTGGAAAGAAGAGGACCGAAGTCCGTCATAGCACCGACACCCATGAAGATAAGACAGGGGAATATACTGCTCTTTACACCGATATACAGCAGTCGCAGTACACCAGAATCATACCAATGACCCGCCTGCATAGTGCCTTCCTCAATCGCCTGCATTGTTGCAGGGTCAGAAAGACCTATGGAGTCGAGCATTATCTCCGAGCCGGGAAGGTTGGCAAGAAGAATGCCGAATGAAATGGGGACAAGAAGAAGAGGCTCGAATTTCTTTGCAATTGCAAGGTACAGGAAAACACAGGCAACAAGAATCATAATTATGTTCTTGATACTTGCAGTACCGTTGAAGAAAGCACCGATACCCGAGGTTTCAAAAAGCCCCATTAATGTATCTAATATATTCATTTACGGGAAGTCCTTTCTCAGATAACTGCAAGAACTTCGTCAGTATCAACTGTAGCACCCTTCTGAGCAAGAATCTGCTTTACTGTGCCGTCTTCGGGAGCAACAATTTCGTTTTCCATCTTCATGGCTTCAAGGATGAACATAACATCACCCTTCTTTACAGCCTGACCGACAGTAACATTTACATTGAGGATGTTACCGGGCATGGGAGCTGTAACCTTAACACCGTCACCTGCAACTGCAACGGGAGCAGGAGCTGCTGCGGGGGCTTCGGGAGCTGCTGCAACGGGAGCGGGAGCTGCTACGGGAGCTGCTACGGGAGCCGCAACTGCTACGGGTGCTGCTGCAACGGGAGCTTCTGTGATGTTTGTGATAACTGCTTCTGATTCTGTAACTTCTACTTCGTAATTTTTACCGTTTAATGTAACTACATATTTCATTTTTAGTTCTCCTTTATAAGTCTGATTGATGAAAAATCAAGTCTTTCAAGCGGAATTCCGCTTGCATCGCTTACGATTGCCATGATAACTGCCGCTGTGGGTTCGTCAACATCTATGAGTTCAACTGAATCCTGAAGGCATTTTATTGAATGAAAAGCAAGTCTGTTGAGGGGGATACCTGTCTGATGGCTCACAAGTGCCATGATAACAGCCGCATTTGCTTCCGAAACACCTTCAAGTCTGAGATAACCGGGTGTAACGGGTCTTGCGGGGACTGCAACGGGAGCAGAGGCTGTAACAGATGCCGGAGCTTCCGCGGAAGCATCAGTCTTTGTTTCTGTCTTTTCCTTGCCGATTGTTTTGCTGAATACACCGGAAATAAGCTTGATAAGAACAGCAATGAAAGCAAGAACAATAAGAACAATAACAAAGCCTACACCTGATGTCTTGAGAGTGTCACCCCAACCCAACTGCATCTGAAGAAGTGATAATGTCATTGTCTGCACTCCTTTTAAATACTCTTGATTGAATAGCTGAATGTACGTCTTCTCTTTTCTTCTCTCTTGTCGAAGAATGCTTCAGCCTGCTGGGGGAATGCAATGTATGAAAGAACATCTTCATCACATGTTGCTCTCTTACCGAGATATTCACGTGCTTCGGGAAGACCGTCAGAAAGTGTATCTGCAAAACGACATGTTACGGGCTTTTCATCACCGAGAACCTTTTTGATAAGTTCGGGCTTGATTTCACCGGGAGCCTTACCGTATTCACCCTTGATGTAACCCTGGATTTCCTTTGCGATGTTCTTGTATCTTTCACCGTCAAGAACATTCTTTGTAGCCTGAACACCGACCATCTGGCTCAGAGGTGTAACAAGAGGAGGATAACCCATGTCAGCTCTTACTCTGGGAGTTTCTGCAAGAACTTCATCGAGCTTGTCAAGTTTGTTCATAGCTGTAAGCTGAGCAACAAGGTTTGAAAGCATACCGCCGGGAATCTGATAGTTAAGAGCATCTGTATCTGTTGCCATAACAACGGGATTAAGAAGCTTTGAATCAAGGCATTCTGCTCTGTATGACTTAAAGTGCTTGTTGACATCCATAAGGAGCTTGTCATCAAGAGAAACATCATAGCCGTACTGACGGAGTACATATGCCATTGTTTCTGTTGCGGGCTGGCTTGTACCGCCTGACATGCTTGAAAGTGCAGTATCAATAATGTCTGCACCTGCTTCAACAGCCTTGAGAAGAGTCATAAAGCCGAGACCGGTTGTTGAATGTGTGTGAACAACAAGGGGAAGCTTAACTTCTGCCTTGATAGCCTTTACAAGGTCGTATGCTTCCTTGGGACTCATAACACCTGCCATATCCTTGATACAGATTGACTGAACGCCCATCTTTTCAAGTTCTTTTGCCATTTCAACGAACTTTTCAAGTGTGTGAACAGGGCTTGTTGTGTAGCAGATTGTACCTGATGCTACAGCACCTGCCTTAAGTGTTTCGTCAACTGCAACCTGAATGTTACGAAGGTCGTTGAGAGCATCGAAGATTCTGATAACATCGATACCGTTTTCAACACTCTTTCTTACGAAAAGGCGTACAACATCATCAGGATAGTGCTTGTAACCGAGAAGATTCTGACCGCGGAGAAGCATCTGGAGCTTTGTGTCGGGACAAGCTTCCTTGATCTTTCTGAGTCTTTCCCAGGGATCTTCACTAAGGTAACGAAGACATGAGTCAAATGTTGCGCCGCCCCAGCATTCAAGTGAGTAATAGCCTGCTTTGTTGAGTTTTTCAAGTACGGGCTTGAAAGTTTCAAAGGGCATTCTCGTTGCAATAAGAGACTGCTGTGCGTCACGCAGAATGGTTTCTGTGAACTGTACTTTCATATGTGTACCTCCTGTTAAGGTTTTTTTACGTCTTAAAGGCAATTCAATTTACCGCCATTTTATATTATATCCCATTTTAAAGGAAATGCAAGGAAAAAAGACAAATATTATTGTAGAAAAAACACTAATTGCCGCCATTTTATATGTATATTTTGACCACTTGGAAAAATTTGCTGTTTTTCTAAAACAAAATAAAAAATCTATTTACTTTTTTTCATAATATGGTAAAATATAATCTTGTAAAAGGAAGTGAAAACAGATGCTTAAAAGATTTATTTCATATTATAAACCGCATGTGAAGATTTTTACTCTTGACATGCTCGCATCACTCGGAATGTCGGTTATCGGTATATTTTACCCCATAGTTTTAAGGCGTATGCTCAATGATTTTATTCCTAACAGACAATTGGGGCTTATCGTTACGTTTGCACTCGTCCTCTGCGGACTTTACCTTGTCAGAATGGGGCTTAACTACTTCATTCAGTATCAGGGACACGTTATGGGTGTCAGAATGCAGGCTCAGATGCGCCGTGATATGTTCCGTAATCTTCAGAAACTCCCCTACAGCTATTACGACAACAACGAAACAGGAAAAATTATGTCAAGAATGACAAATGACCTTATGGAAATAAGCGAGCTTGCCCACCACGGTCCCGAAAATATCATTCTCTCCGTGATTTCAATTGTCCTTTCATTCTCATACCTTGCAACAATCAACATCTGGCTGACTCTTATCATTTTTGTTTGTGCTCCGATTCTCTGCTTCGTTGCAAGCCTTATGAGAAAGAAAATGAGAGCCGCCTTCAAAGAGAGCCGTGCCGCTGTTGCGGAAATAAATGATGCACTTGAAAGCAGTATTTC
Organism: Acutalibacteraceae bacterium; assembly: GCA_045537555.1. GTDB lineage: Bacteria > Bacillota > Clostridia > Oscillospirales > Acutalibacteraceae > UBA1081. The sequence continues at coordinate 22,725 of JAZSPR010000169.1, forward strand.
AGGTATCCGTGTGACAAAGGCTTTCACAAATGCCGACAAGGAAGAGGAAAAGTTTGAAGTCGGCAATACAATGTTCGTAAATGCCCGTAATAAGGCATATAAAGCAATGGGTATTTTTCATTCAACCACAACTTTTGTAACTGACATTTTCAATGTTATCGTTCTTCTTGCCGGCGGTATTTTCCTTTACAATCAGCAGATAGCATTTGCTGATTACTCTGCATTCATCGTTTCAACAAACCTTTTCCTCGGCCCCGTCACAACACTTATCAACTTCATGGAGCAGTATCAGAACGGTGTTACCGGCTTTGAAAGATTCCTCGAGATTGTTGATGCTGTGCCTGAAAAAGACGATGAAGATGCCGAAGATGTTGATAAGCTTGAAGGTCATATTGAATTTAAGAATGTCACATACGGATACGATGACGAAAGCGATGTCCTTGACAATGTAAGTCTGAATATTGAAAAGGGTAAGACATACGCACTTGTAGGTCCGAGTGGCGGCGGCAAGACCACAATCTGTCACCTTATACCTCATTTCTACGATGTTGAAAAGGGTGAGATTTTCCTTGACGGCAAGGAAATCCACAAAATCACAATGGAATCACTCAGAAGAAATATCGGTATCGTTCAGCAGGATGTTTACCTCTTCAATTCGAGTATAAAAGAAAACATTCTTTACGGCAGACTTGATGCAACAGATGAAGAAGTCTATGAAGCCGCCAAGAGAGCAAACATTCACGATTATGTCATGACACTCGAAAACGGTTATGATACTGTTGTAGGTGAACGTGGTGTCAAACTCTCGGGCGGACAGAAGCAGAGACTGAGTATTGCAAGAGTTTTCCTTAAAAACCCGTCAATCCTCATTCTTGACGAAGCCACATCTGCTCTTGACAACACAACGGAAATCCTCATTCAGCAGGCACTTGATGAGCTCTGCAAGGGCAGAACAACACTCGTTGTTGCTCACAGACTTTCAACAATTAAAAATGCGGATGAAATTGCTGTTGTTGCCGAGGGTAAAATTAAAGAAAAAGGCACTCACGAAGATCTTCTTGCAAAAGGCGGAATGTATGCCGATCTTTATAAATTGCAGTTTAAAAATAATCAATAAAATCTGAGGTGTAACTATGAAAAATTACAATCATGCATTACTTGTTATGGAAAAGCATGACTATCCCGCAGAGGCAAGGGAAGCTATTATCCGTGCAGAAGAAAAAATCCTTGCCGATGAAAAGGCAAACAAG
>JAZSPR010000124.1:0-4140 GCA_045537555.1 Acutalibacteraceae bacterium
GCCTAATTCACTTAAACGATTTTCTTTATTTTCTATATCAAAAAAACCAAACTGCATCTCTTTTTCCCTCTTTCGATTTTCTGATATCATTATATCATTTTTTCTCTTTTTTGAAAAGAGTTTTTAGAGATGCCCAATTGCCAATTTAAAAGACCTCGACAAATTATTGTTTGAAAAAATGAGCCGTACTTCTGTACGGCTCGAATCTTTTATGAATCAGAACTTTGTTATTGTACCTGCATCATAGGCGAAGGGTACAAATCCTGCTTTTAATGCGGGGCTGTTTTCTGCAAGAGTGAAATCTCTGTTTGCGGCATCCTTAAAGAGAGGATTTTCGTAAACAGCATTATTGTAATAACCTCTTGTTGTCATTATTACAAGGGTGTGTCTTTCGTGAATCTTCATCGACTCACCTGAATAGATATTGCCGCCGTTTTTGTAATCCCAGTAGAGATTGCTGTCGTCAACAAACCAGTCTCTCTTTACCGAATGATTATACATTACAGTGTTGTCGCCCACAAGAATATTGTTTGTGAGTGTGAGTGAATTGTGGTCCTCATTTTTTGTAATGATAAACTGACCTTCACCGCCGAATGCAAAGATATTGTTTCTTACAATGTTTTCTTTGCCGTAGTGCTGATGGAATGTCTGTGAGGAACAATCGTAAACGAGGTTATTTTTAACTGTCATGTAGCTTGAGCCCTCGTCAAGGTAGATACCCCATCCGCCGTAACCGTAAGCACCTTCGTCACAGCCTACATTGTAAATGATATTGCCTGAAATAACCGTGTCGGGCTGTACACCGAGTGTGTAGATACCGCCCATGTCTGAAAGCCAGCCGTTACCTATATTATAGATAAGGTTGTCTTTTATCTGAATATTGTTGGTTGAGTTATCGGCATAACCCCAGCTCCAGCCGACTGAAACACCTGTGTACCAGCCGTCGTGGATTTCGTTGTTTGAAAGCTCACAATCAATAGCATGAGTGAGAAGTATACCGATAGCATTGTTGAAGATTCTGCCGTAGTAGCTGATGTGACAGTCTTTTACATTGATGTTTTTTGTGGTTGCAGGGACAACGAAATCACCGTGGATGAATATTGCATTTGCACCGATTTCATTGAACTTACTGCTTGTGATGTTACAGTTCTGTGCTGCATTTTCAAATTTCACTGCTGTGTATGAAATGTTTTCAAAAAGACAGTCTGTGAAGTCAATGCCCTCAGATGCTGAAACGAGAATTGTGGCCGGAACCTCGAATGCAGCCTGAGGATGATCTGTACCGTATTTTATGTTCTTGTACAGAGGATGTGAAGCAGGGAACGGAATTCCAGTATGTGTACCGTCAATATGATCCCAGTCTGTGTTGATAAAATCAATACCCTGAAATGCGATATTTTCTGCGTTTGTGAAAGTAATCAGCTGCTCTGTCATACCTGCATAAAGAGTGGTATTGTAGGCAGTGTCACCCTCTTCGGGAATGTAGTAAAGCTTTTCTTCAGTTCTGTCAAGATACCATTCACCGGGAAGTGAAAGAGCTTCTTTTACATTTTCAAAAATATAGTTGTCATCAACTCTGACTGTCATTGCTGAAGCCTTTTCTGTTTCAACTCTGCCTGTTTCTGCATCGACAGAAAGAACAGGAAGAAGGTCCTCACACCAGAAGTGCATAATCTTGACATCAATATCTGTGGGGTTTGCAAAATCAAGAACATCTGATGTATGCACCCTGAATGCAACTGAATGTGTGAAAAAGCTTGCATCGGTTTCGGGGGCAATCGCTTCACTTGTAAGAGGGTCAGCAATCTTGAAAGTGCCTTCCTTGGGATAGTTTGAGCGTGAAAGACGCTTGTTACCCTTGAAAAGTGAACGGAAATAATCATCTTCTGAATTTATTTCAACATTTGTTACAAAAGCATTTATACCGTTGATTGTAGTTTCAGTCCAGTCTGAATATGCCTTTGCGCCTGAGAATTCAACCTTTTCATCGGGATATGAACGGTAAAGCACGTTTGCCTTGTCTTCTGCTGTGAAATTCACAGTGTCTTCAATGAAATATGTACCTTCTCTGAACCATATAGTAATGTTTTCGTCTGTGTCGATTGATTTTACAAGTTCTTTTGCTTTTTTTAGTGTTGCAATGGGTGCATCAATTGTACCCGAATTGCTGTCATCACCGTCGGGAGCGACAACAAGGTCATATTCACCCATAACAAACTCACCTTCGTCAAATACAATCTGTTCTTTTGTGTCTGTTTCTGCAAAAATACCTTCAACGGGTGCTGCAGGTGAAAAAATCATAGTAAACCATGTCATAATTGCCGTAAAAAATGCTATTATCTTTGTCATAATTCTCTACCTCATATCCATTCAAATTCGTGTCCGCCGGCGCCTAATTCAAAATGATATTTTGCAATGCCCAAATCCATTTTTGAGTAAGGCCCGAACAGCGCTTTTGCTTTAACTTTGTTATCATCAACGAGCGTAAAGTGAAATTTCTGCTGATTCATCGCTGTGGGGGCTGTAAGAACTGCATCCATAGCATTTTTAAACCAAACAGGCATTTCACCGTTCACCGTACAAAGTTCTGAAAGGGGTTTGTTTTTGTGTTCTCTGCCGTTGTGTACACCGTAGCCGACGGAAATCACAATCTGCAGTTTTTCACCTTTATTGCAGGTGTATTTTGTCTTGCCCTTGCTGAATGTGAGTGCCACCCAGCAGGTGTTCAGTTCTAACATCTGACACAGAAGAACAAGCTCTTCACCGTAATATCCGATTTCTTCGCTTCTGCCGTTTTCAGAAACAATTGCAATATAGTTGGAGCATCCCGAAAAATGACCGTATGAAGCCATTGTACCCGTAAATGCTTCGGGCTCGTTTGTGACAAACTGAATGTTGAGCCCTGTTTCTTCATTGATTGAAGCAATTGCTTTTTCAATTTCAGCAATCTTTTCGGGTTCAACAGGTTTATCTGTATAACGTCTTACGGAATGTCTTTCTTTCATTGCCTGTAAAATGTCCAAATTTAAAACTCCTTTCCCGCTTTCAATAATATTTCCTGTGAGAACGACGGGATTCTTCCCAGTCCGTCTGGTCCTACATTCAGAAGATAGTTGACTCCCATTGAATTAAGTCTTTTTCTCCGTTCATTGACCGTTTCGGGTGAAATCCAGTTCTGGTCATAATACTTGAATCCCCATGAAGAATTAAGTGTTCCTGCTGTTTCGTAAAGCCCGTAAGGGGAGTATTTAAAACCGTCAAGGCTGTTCGGGTCAATATTTTCTGCCTCTTTTGGTTTTTCTTTCGGGTATTCGTTATCTCCGAGTGAAACATAATCATAAGCGCCGTTGCCTATTCTTGAATTGATAAGACAATCAGGCTGATACTCTTTTACGAGCTTATTGAGTTCAAGACTCTGCTCAGGGGTGATTGTGTGGGGTACATCAAACCATATAAGACACAGGTCACCGTAATTTGTGAGGATTTCTTTGACCTGAGGTTTTATTTTCTCTTCAAAACAGACACGGAAATTCTTTTTCTCTCTTTCCGGGAAATCCCAGCTGTTGTCCCATGAAACACCCGAACAACCGGAGAAGTTTGTATATCCTCCGCCGTGAAAATGGTGCCAGTCAAGTTCCTGAGAATAGTATAACCCGAATTTCAGCCCGTACTTGTAACATGCTTCGGCTAATTCTCCCACAACATCTCTTCCGAAAGGTGTTGCATCAACAATGTTGTATTTATCAGCCTTTGAATGAAACATTGCAAACCCGTCGTGATGTTTTGAAGTGAACACAAAGTACTTCATTCCGCTGTCGCGTGCGAGTTTTATCCATTCGTCGGCATTGAAATAAACGGGATTAAAAATTTTTGCAAGAAGCTCATATTCGGCATTCGGAATTGCCATAAAGCTCTGAATCCATTCGGCATAGTCATTCACTCTGCGGTTTTTATATTCACCTGCAAGCAGTGAATAAAGCCCCCAATGAGCCATCATGCCGTATTGAGCCTGACGGAACCATTCTCTGTTATCCATATAATCACCTTATTTTATTATAAATGATAAAAAAGAAAAACGCAAGAAAAATATATTCATTATTATGTTGATTTAAGATTGATTTTATAGTATAATGTCGCTTA
>JAZSPR010000033.1:0-51305 GCA_045537555.1 Acutalibacteraceae bacterium
CAAACAGGATATGCTTTAATTCCGACAGCGACAAGACAATCTGAAAAAGAGATTGCTTTTAACCTACAACAAAGTGCTTTTTTAAAAGATTTGCCGAAAGCATATTTTAAAATATCTAGTGTATTATCTGTCAGTGGATGAATCTGTGCTCCATTGTAAAAAGTGTTTTGTGTAAGCCAATTTAAAACCTGAATAACCTTTTCAAAATCGGCATCGGCAGTAGCGACTTCAGAAAGTTTGTATTTTTCTTCAAGTTTTTTGTGAAGTTCTCGGGTTGCAGAAATATGTGCTAAATCAGTTTCAACTAAATCCTCATTTTCAAGATAATATTTATCTCTAATCTCTACCGGATCTTCTGCAAGCATTTTCTTATAATCAAGTTCTCTTACGAACTGTTCGTACTTTTTCGGATTAGTCTGCAACGGAAGACTTTTAATCAAAGCTTTTATGTTCATTCTCTTTCACCTGCCATAGAAGTTTTCACTTTATTACCTTTTTTAATATTTCATCAGCTGATACACCATATAACTTTGAAAGAGCGATTAAATTAGATGTACTTGGTTCAGAAGTGCCTGTTTCCCATTTAGATACAGCTTGTCTACTTACACCTAAAGTTTCAGCTACGAATTCCTGGGTCATATTGCATTTTATACGACAATCTTTCAAAATTACGCCCAGAGTTCTTGTGGTTTCAGCTTTTTCTTTTCTAACAGGTTTTGTTCTAATATATTTCCGCAAGGCTTTTATGCACAAATAAATTAAATAACACAAAACCCCAACTACAAATAAAGTGATAATTATGAACAAAGGACCACCTATCGTCATAGTGGAAGAACTAGACATAAAACTACCTCCTTTCTGAGTTGATTATATCAATTTTATTTCAGTTGCACAATCAACTATTGCGCAACTATAGGTTAATCACCTATAAAATCTAAACGATAAATTAATTATACACTTATAATAAGAAAAAACAATTATTTTTACAAAGAATTAAAGAAAGGATAGTGATACCCGCAATTTATCACCTTGAAGCCAAAGTCATAACCCGTGGTGTTGGTCGCTCAGCCGTAGCCGCAAGTGCATATATGAGCTGCAGTGAAATCACTAACGAGTATGACGGCGTAAAACACGATTACACCAGGAAAGGCGGTCTTGTCTATGAGAAAATCTTTCTCCCGTCACACGCTCCGCCTGAATGGTGTGACAGAAGTAAGCTATGGAACGCAGTTGAAGAAATGGAGAAAACAAGAGACAGCCGTTTAGCAAGAGAGTTTATTGTTGCTCTGCCCATTGAAGTCAGTCGTGAAAAGCAGATTGCAGAGACAGAAGAGTTTGCAAAAGCTCTTGTAGATGACGGAATGTGTGTTGATATTTGTATTCACGATACGGGTGAAGGCAATCCCCACGCCCATATTATGGCAACTGTCAGACCGTTAAACCCTGACGGTACTTGGCAAAGAAAAACCGAAAAAGAATATCTATGTATCAGAGACGGTAAGGAGAAAGGATTTACCGCCTCTGAATTTTTATGTGCAAAAAATGAGGGTTGGGAAAAGCAGTATCAGTATTATGTTGATGGCAAGAAAGTATATCTTCCACCGTCAAAGGCTGATGGTTATGAGAGAGTAAACAAATACCCGAAAAGCACAAAGTACGGAAGACTGAATCCCATAAGCGAGCGTTGGAACAGCGATGAGCAGTTATGCGGCTGGAGAAAGCTGTGGGCAGATATTGTAAACAGAGATTTAGAAGAAAAGAACATTGAGCCTATTGACCACCGCAGCTTTGTGGCAAGAGGAATACTTCTGCAACCGACAATTCACGAGGGTGTTTCAAGCAAGAAAATGAAGAAGAAAGGCAAAGTTACTGAGAGGATGAGAATCAACATTCTTATCCGTAAGGATAACAGTCTGATACAAAGCCTTCGCAAAACTGTTGAGACACTTACAGAACTTGTTATTACCGTGGCAAAGCTTCTCCTGCCCGCACTCGCAGATGCTCTTGAAGGTATCCGTGTCAGTATGATTATCCTTGAATGCGAAAGAAAGAGCATTAACAAAATGAAGCATCAGGCTATGAATGAGGTCCGTGATGCTGATGAGTTTTATGTGTACTTCCATAAGTTACAAGAGGATATTAAGACAACCGAAGAAAAGCTCAAAGAAGCAAAGAAGAAACTGAAGCTCATTCCCAAGGTTATGAAGCAGAAGTATAACGCAGCAAAATGTGAGGTTGGTCACTATGAATTTGAGCTTAAAGAGCTGAAATTCAAAATGCAGAGTATTCTCTCACAAAATGAATGCGAAACCGAACAGGATATTGTTAACGCAAAGTCTTACTTTGAGAAAATGCGTAGGTTTGAAATCCCGAAACTTGAAGCTGAGGAAAAGAGAATGGAAGCAGAAATACAAAAGACACTTACTCAGTACCAAGAAACTGAAAAGCAGGCTGATGAAGCAGATGCAGAAGAGCTGAAAGCAGAGAGAATGAAAATACGCCCCGAAAAAGAGAAAGAGGCATGGCAGACAGTTGAAACAAAGTTATCTAACATCAGCGAATATGATTTTAACCGAAGCGTTGATACCGTTTCAAAACTCATAGGTGAGCCGCCACCTAATTATCTTACCAAGGCTGAAATAGCAAGGCAGGAAGAATATGCCCGCTATGTTAAACAGCAGGAAGAAAGACAGCGGCAAATCGAAGAACGGCGTAATAACCGTAACAACAAAAATATTAAGAATAAAAATGAAAGGAGCCGATAAAATGGCTAATAAAAAATTAAAAGCACCGGTAAACATTCCGGTGGAGAAAATTCATTCCTTTGAGGGAAATCCGTATAAGGTTTTGGATAACGATGAAATGAATACTCTTATATGCAGTATTCAGGAGCAAGGTATTCTTACTCCCATAATTATCCGACCTATTGAAAACACAGATGAATATGAGGTGATAAGCGGACACCGCCGCTTACACGCTACAGTCAAAGCAGGGATGAAAGAAGTCCCTGCTTTAATTTATGCCGTTACCCGTGATGAAGCGGCTATTATGCTTGTGGATAGTAATCTGCACCGTGAGCATATTCTTCCGTCGGAAAAGGCGTTTGCTTACAAATTGAAGCTTGAAGCGATCAAGAGGCAAGGTGAAAGAACAGACCTAACTTCCGACCAAGTTGGTCGGAAGTTGGAATCAGCAGAGCTTATTGCAAATAAATCTGATGACAGTAAAACACAGGTCAGACGTTATATCCGTTTAACTTATCTCATCCCCGAATTGCTTGACCTTGTTGATGAAAAGCGAATTGCATTTACACCTGCGGTAGAGCTTTCATATCTCAATGAGGTGGAACAGGCTGATTTGGCTGAAGAAATCCGTGTCTGTGATGCTACGCCTAATTTATCTCAGGCACAAAGGCTTCGTGCTATCAGCAGAGAGGAAGGTTTAACTCCTGAGCATATTGGTGAAATCTTGGCTGAGGATAAAGCAAACCAGAAGCCGACAATAAAGTTTTCTATTGAGAAGTTAAAGACAGTTGCTCCGAAGGTAAAAGAAAGTGACCTTGAAAACTTTGTGCTGAAAGCCTGCGAGCATTATTACAGATACCTTCAGCGACAGCGAAACAGAGATGCGAGATAAGGAGGTAGCCTATGGGTGATGAAGTAAAGATTAATTATACCGAAACCAATGTTAATGATAATCTCAGCGGTGTTCTCATTTCAGAGGATGCCGCTGAATCTCTTGTCAGATGTTTTCTTCCCGATATTGTGTCCTTCTTTGAAAGTAAAGACGGTAGAAAGGAGTTTGAAGAATGGGATAAGGATTGGGATAAGTTAAAGGAAATCGTATAAAAAACAGCGGGTGCGATGTAAAAATCGCATCCGCACATTTAACAAAAACAAGTATATGAATTACAATATTTACAGTAAATCAAAGGAGGTAAAATGTATATGATAGGCGTTATCTACGCAAGATACTCTTCCGACAATCAGAAGGAAGAAAGTATTGACGGTCAGCTCCGTGAATGTAAAGCCTATGCTGAAAAGAACGGTATCCAAATCGTTGATACCTATATCGACAGAGCTTTATCTGCTAAAACCGATAACAGACCGAGATTTCAGCAGATGATAAAAGACAGTGCGTCAAAGCATTTTGAGGTTATACTCGTGTGGAAGCTTGACCGTTTTGCCCGTAACAGATACGACTCTGCTCATTACAAAAATATGCTGAGAAAAAACGGAGTTAAGGTTGTATCTATAACCGAAACCATATCTCAGGGTGCAGAGGGTATTCTTCTTGAATCTCTGCTTGAAGGTATGGCTGAATATTACTCAGTAGAGCTTGCAGAAAAGGTTACAAGAGGTATGATGGAAAATGCTCTTAAATGTAAATACAACGGCGGTACTTTGCCGATTGGCTACAAGGTAGATAAAGAGCAGAATTATTTAATTGATGAAGTCACTGCACCTGCGGTAGTTCTTGCATTCAAGAGCTATGCCGAGGGTATGTCAATGCAGCACATTGCAAATATGCTCAATTACCAAGGTATACGCACTCACAAGAAAACCAAGTTAGATGTTGACATTGTTGCCCGTATGCTGCACAACCGAAAATATATCGGTGAATACAAATTTAAAGATGTTATTACACCGGGAGGAATTCCCGCAATAGTAGATAAGGAGTTGTTTGAATTGGTACAGGAAAAAATGAAGCAGAATAAGAAAGCCCCTGCAAAGCACAAAGCGGAAGATGAATATCTTCTGACTACAAAGCTCTATTGCGGCAAGTGTCAGTGTCTTATGGTAGGTGAAAGCGGTACAAGCAGAACAAAGTTTGTGCACCGATACTACAAGTGTGTAAGTGTAAAGAACCACAAAGGATGTGACAAGAAGACAGTTAAAAAGGCATGGATTGAGGATATTGTTGTTGACAGTATCCGCAGGCTCATTATGAATGATGAAACTATTGAATATTTAACTGACCAGGCACTTGAAACTTTTAACAAGGAAAGTACAGTTCTCCCCATACTGCAAAAGCAATATGCACAGACTCTTACTGCAATCAACAATCTTATTACAGCTATGGAAAAAGGTATCATAACACCTACAACCAAAGAGCGTATGGAAGAGCTTGAAGCAGAAAAGAGTGAGCTTTCAATAAGAATTATGAAAGAGGAAATGTCAAGACCAAAGCTGACCCGTGAAGAGATTTTATATTGGTTCTACAAGTTCCGTAAGCTCAATCCAAAGAAGCTTGACCACAGAAGAACCTTAATCAACAACTTTGTAAACACAGTATTCTTATTTGAAGAAAGAATGGTAATTACCTTCAACTTCAAAGACGGTACTGAAACCATAACCTTTGCCGACCTCGAAAAGTCGGCATTGGGTTCGGATTTGAAAGTGTCAGGTGCACCAAACCAGAAAAATCCGAACCAAATGGTTCGGATTTTTTGTGTTTGATGCCTTTAGGTGTGGAAATAATAGAAGCCGAAGCATATGTAGACCATATACATATGCTTGTAAGTATACCACCGCACATAAGTATAGCACAGTTTATGGGATATCTCAAGAGTAAAAGCACACTAATGATATTCGATAGACACGCAAATTTGAAATATAAATACGGTAGCAGAAGTTTTTGGTGTAGAGGGTACTATGTGGATACCGTAGGAAAAAATAAAAAGATAGTAGCAGAGTACATAAGGAATCAATTAGAAGAAGATTTCGCAGCAGACCAGATAAGCATCAAAGAGTTCGTAGACCCGTTCACGGGTGCTAAGAATAAGTAAGCAAAAATAAACAGCCGCACGTGAGCGGCTGCTTGAGATTGTAATGCGGTGCTAAACTTCAGAGCCCCTTTCAGGGGCTAAGCCAGTAATCACCCCTTATAGGGGTGGTGCAAACCACCGGTTGAACCGGTGGTTTTGATTTACATTGATTCAAGTTTTGCCGATACACGGAGAATCTTTCTTGCGTCTGCGGCGGTAAGTTTGTTGTCACCTGTCGCATCAAATACTGAAAGAGGAAGATTGTAATTCTCAATCTTATCAAGTTTTGCAGAGATTCTCAGAGTGATTCTTGCGTCTGCCGCCGTGATTTTTCCGTCACCGTTTGCATCGCCGACTTTATTTGAAGAAACTTCAGCAAGCGCCGGAATATCTCTCTTGTTCACCTCAGCATTACATACCGTACATTTCTGTACTTCAAGACCTTTCACACCGACTTTTGCAGGAGTTTTGACAACCCATGCACCGAGTGTATGACCTGTTGCGGGAACAGTAACAGGTGATTTCAGCGTAATACCGCACACAGCACATTTTGTTGAAGATGAGTATCCGGCAGAAACGCAGGTTGCATCTTTGCCGGCAACAACCTGTTCGCTGTGACCGAGTGCGGGAAGTGTTGTCTGAGGAACAAGAATTACTCCGCAGACATAACACTTTTTGCCTTCGGTAAGACCTGTTTGTGTACAGGTTGATTCTATACCCGGAATAATCATTTCCGAATGTTCGGTATGATCGGGAATCTCTGCACCACCGGGAAGTGCGGGGATAATCTTTTCATCAAGAACTTCACCGCAGACAGTACATTTAAGCTGTTGTCTGCCTTCTTTACCGACTTGTGCGGCTTCAACAATTTCCCATGTACCGGGAACATGACCTGTTGCGGGAATTGTTTCCTGTTGTACAAGTATTTCACCGCATACGGAACATTTTTTACCTTCCGTAAGACCCGCCTGCATACAGGTTGCTTCTTTACCGGGAATTACTTCTTCTGTATGTTCCTTGTGTTCGGGTGTTTCTGATGAGCCGGGAAGTGCGGGAATAATTCTTTCATCAAGAACTTCGTTGCAGAACACACACTTCAACTGTTGTTTGCCTTCTTTGCCGATTTGTGCGGCTTCAACAATTTCCCATGCTCCGGAAACATGACCTGTTGCGGGAAGTGTTGTCTGAGGTACAAGTATTTCACCGCATACAGAGCATTTCTTACCTTGTGTAAGCCCCGGCTCTGTACAGGTCGTAGCCGTTGCGGGAATAATGACTTCCGTATGTTCTTTGTGTTCGGGAGTTTCCGAGCCGCCGGGAAGTGCGGGAATAACCTTTTCTTCAAGAACCGTACTGCATACAGTACATTTCTGCTGCTGTTTTCCTTCTTTTCCGACTTCTGCCGCAACAACAGTTTCCCATGCTCCGGGTATATGACTTGTTACGGGAATCACCGTCTGAGCAAGAGTAATTTCGCCACATACAGAACACTGTCTGCCTTCTGTAAGTCCCGTTGAAATGCACGTTGCAGCTTTGCCTGCAAGAACAACTTCAGTATGTTCTTTGTGTTCGGGAGTTTCCGAGCCGCCGGGAAGTGCGGGAATAACTTTTTCATCAAGAACAATCTGACATACCTTACATTTCTGCTGCTGTTTTCCTTCTTTGCCTGCCGCAGACTCAACAACTGTCTGCCATTCACCGGGAGTATGTGCCGTTTTGGGTATTTCGGTCTGAGGAACAAGCACCTCTTCGCATTTTGCACAAACAACACCGTCAGTAAGTCCTGTTTCTTCGCAGGTAGCTTTTCTTCCGGGAATAACAACTTCTTTGTGAATATCTTTATCCGTGGCATTGTAAACTATTTCAGCATTTTCACGAAGTTCTTTATCTGCTCTGTCAAAAGTAATCTTTTCCCACTGGAATATTGAGCCTTTGTAATAAATTGTCTGAGTATCATCATAATCAATCATATGGAAACCGATTTTTTCAACAGAAACAGGAATAATAATTGATTCAAGTGAACTGCAGTAGCGGAATGCTTCTTTACCGACAGTTTCAACCGCATTACCGAGAGTTACTCTGGAAATTCCGGAACAGCCCGAAAATGCAGAGTCACCGATTTCTTTAACCGAATCACCGATTATCAGATTAGCTATTCTTGTACAATTTGCGAATGCACTGTCTCCGATAACAGAAACCGAATAAGGAATTATTACACTTGTAAGTCCCGTACACTCTTCAAACACATAATCGCCTATGGTTGTTACCTGTTCGGGAATAGAAATATTTGTGATGCGTGTACATTTCATGAATGCAGCTTCTCTGATTTCCTTGATATTGTCTCCCAGATATACATATGTTACTTTTGGCGAAATATATGTAACTGCATCTGAACCGAAACAGTAACCCGGAATATTTTCAACATTTGAAGTGAACGTAACTTCAATTCCTTCGCCGTCAGCACCTGCATTTGAAAAAACAAAGTTGTTGTTATCAAAGCAGGTTACGGATTTTGCATTCCATTCGATTGTTTCAAGAGAAACAGAACCCTCAAATGCCGAGTTTCCGATAGTTGAAACCAATTTTCCGATTACTAAACTTTTTACAAGATTGCAGTTCTTGAATGCAGCTACACCGATACTTGTAACTGAATCAGGAATTATAACAGTTGTAAATAAAGAACAGTTTTCAAATGCCGATTCACCTATGGTTTCCAATGAGCCGGGGAATTCAACATCACCGAGCGCATAACAATGTTCAAACGCCCATGCTCCTATATTTTTCACTGATTTGCCGAATGTTACTTCTTCAAGTGCATTACAATGTGAGAATGCCAGATCGCCTATATCTGTAACCGAATCGGGAATGCTTACTGATAAAAGATTGCCACAAGAAGAAAATGCAGATTCACCGATTGTTTTTACGGAAGAAGGAATCGTTACACTTTCAAGTGTGTTACAGGCTTCAAACAGAGAATTGCTGATAGCTGTAATTGATGAAGGAATCACAATTTCTTCAAGAGCATCACAATCTGCAAATGCAGCAACACCGAGATTTCTGACTGATGAAGGAATTGTCAGTTCTGCAAATCCCGTACAACCCTCAAATGCCGAATCACCGATTGATGTAACAGCCTTGCCTATTGTTATTGTTGATAATCCCGTACAAGACTTAAAAGCTGAATTGCCGACTGTTTTAACCTTATCGGGGATTATAATTCCGTTCAATCCCGAACATCCGCTGAATGCAGAATTTCCGACAGAAGTTACTGAAGACGGAATTGTTATTTCATCAAAGAGAGAACAATTGCAAAATGCAAAATCACCGATAGTTTTGACAGAATCAGCGAGTGTTACACTTGTTATTTTCGGTGACTCAAAATCTGAATCGGCAGAATAGAAGCAATATGACGGAACAGATTCAACCTTTTCGCCGAAAGTTACCGTAACGCCGCCCGAAGAACAACCGAGATTACTGAAAATGCCGTTGCTTTCAGGTAATGTTGATATCTTTTTCGGGTTCCAGTTCAGCGTTTCAACTTTAAAACAATTGCCGAATGCACCGCTTCCGATACTTGTTACAGATTCGGGAATTGTCAGTTCCGGAATTTCAACACACCCATTGAAGGCATTTGCACCGATAGAAGTAAGTGACTTACCGAATGTAATATTTTCAAGACTTTCGCATTCTTTGAATGCATTTTCACCTATTGTTTTTAAGGAATCGGGGAATGTTATTTCCGGAAGAAGAACACATTGTTCAAATGCTGATGCACCGATATTTGCAACCGATTCACCGAGTGAAATATCTGTAAGTTCATAACAACAGGCAAATGCATAATCACCGATAGTTGTTATTGAATCGGGAATATCGATATCCGTAAATCCGTCACACATATAAAATGCATAATTGCCGATATTGTTCACGGTTGAAGGAATTGTTATTTCGGTAATGTTATCACAATCCGCAAATGCCCAATCGCCGATTTTATTTACGGAACTTCCGAAAACAACACTTGTAATGTTCGGCATAGTAAAAGAATCGTATGAAGAATAGTCAGAACCAAACATATAAGCGGGAATCGTTCCGATATTATCACCGAAAACAACTTCTGTACCGTCTGTATAATTACCGAGGGCAGAAAAAATATAATTGTTTTCGCCCAAAGATACAACATTATGTGCATTCCAGTTCAATGTTTCAACTGCTGTACAGTTCTCAAAAGCATTGAAACCGATACCTGAAACATTTTCGGGAATTGTAAGCTCAACCAAAGATTCACAGCCGCGGAATGCTGCTGCATCAATATTTGACAGAGAGTCGGGAAGTATTATTTCTGTAAGTCCGGTACAATTTTCAAATGCAGATTCACCTATCATTGAAACACCGTCAGCCAAAGTAATTGTTGTAATATTTTCACAGTTTAAAAATGCATTTTCGGGAATTGATGATGCATCAGTAATTACAACAGTTTTCAATGATGCAGGAATATAGTAATAATAATGTGTATCATAATATGTGGTGAAAGTATACTGATATGTAGCATCTGATGTTTCAGTATTGGTATAACCGAAAATAATACCGAAAACAGCATCTTTTTCTATAGAATCAGGCTTGGAGCCGACATACGGCAATGATATGCTTTCAAGTAAAGTACACCCCTTGAATGAAGCTTCTCCTATGTAATCAACCGAAGGTGGAATTGAAATGGTTTTAAGAGATGCACAGTTTTCAAAAGCATATGAATGAATTTTTTTTACATTGCTTCCTATTGTCACAGTTCTGAGACCGGAACAATTCTTAAATGAACCTCCTCCGACTTCTGTAAGAGTATCAGGCATTGTTACACTCTGAAGCACAGTACAATTCGCAAATGAACTGCTGGCAAGTTTTGTAACAGGATAACCGTCAATATAAGAAGGAATGTCAACTGTCTTTGCAGTCTTTTTACATTCCCATATAGTGACGTGCCCTTCATAAACACTATATCTCAGATCACCGTAATATGTATACAAATCAGCCGAAGCTGTAAATGATACTGTAAAAAGTGAAATGATTACAGAAATAATCACAAATACAGTCACAATCAAAAATTTTGTTCTTTTCATAAAAATTACCTCCTAATATTTTTATTATAACACCTTTTTTGTTATATTTCAATACAATTACAATATAAAAAGACGACTTTCAAGCAACATTTCATAAAAACATCACCTTTATGTCGTCTTTTGTGTTAGTAATTCTCTTTTATCATCGCAATTTCTCTTGCGTAGCCGTCGAGTTCATTGGGTGTTTCGAGGTTTATGGGAAGACCTTCAAGCTGAGGCATTTTAATAAATTTCATAAGAGCCTCAAAGCCGATATGACCGTCACCGATTTTCTCATGTCTGTCCTTGTGAGCCCCCATGGGATTCATGCTGTCATTGAGATGAATTGCTTTTAGTCTGTCAATGCCGATAATCTTATCAAATTCTTCAAGCACACCCTCGGGATTGTTGATGATATCATATCCTCCGTCTGAAATGTGACATGTATCAAGACATACACCAAGTTTGTCGCTGAGCTCGGTTCTGTCAATAATAGCTCTGATTTCCTCAAAATTCCTGCCGACTTCACTTCCCTTTCCTGCCATTGTTTCAAGAAGAACCGTTGTGGTCATTTCGGGAAAAAGCACCTTATTGAGCACATCGGAAATGAGTTCAATCCCCTTTTCAGCCCCCTGTCCAACGTGACTGCCGGGGTGGAAATTATAGAAATTATCGGGGATATATTCCATTCTTTTAAGGTCATCTGCAAAAGTCATAAGCGCGAAATCTCTGACTCTCGCATCGGAACCTGCCGCATTGAGAGTATATGGTGCATGGGCAACAATTCTACCGAAATTATGCTCTTTTGCAAACTCAAGATATGCCTTTACATCGTTTTCATCAATCTCTTTTGCCGCACCGCCACGGGGGTTACGTGTGAAGAACTGAAACGTATTAGCTCCTATTGAATGAGCCTGCTTACCCATTGCAAGGAATCCCTTTGACGCTGACAAATGACAACCTATATATAACATTTATTTTTCCTCCTTTAATGCTCTGAATGAATTCAGAACCGCAAGAACCATAACACCGACATCGCCGAAAACTGCAACACCCATTCCAACGATATTGAACGAACACAGAACGAGAATGCCGATTTTTATAAGCAGAGAAAACGCTATATTCTGCTTTGCAATGTTCATGGTCTTTTTTGCAATTTTCATCGCTGTTCCGATTTTTGAAATTTCATCGGTCATAATAACAATATCAGCTGCTTCAACAGCCGCATCAGAGCCCAGAGCACCCATTGCAATACCTGCATCAGCACGGGAAAGAACAGGTGCATCGTTTATGCCGTCACCTACATAAACAGTTCTGCCCTTTGAATTTTCCATTATTATTTCGAGCTCATTTACCTTATCATCAGGCAGAAGTTCCGCTGAAACACGGTCGATTCCGAGGTCACGGGCAATCGCATCGGCTGTATCTTTTACATCGCCTGTGAGCATTGCAACAGACTTTATACCCGAATTTCTGATAAGTGAAATGCTCTTTTTGGCATCAGTTCTGACTTCATCAGATATAATTATACTGCCTGCAAACTTTTTGTCAACAGCAACATATATTACAGCGGTACCGTAATTCTTTTCATAAGAGATATTTTCCCGTTCCATAAGTTTCGAGTTGCCAGCAAGCACCGTTTTTCCATTTACAACAGCCCTGACACCGTAACCTGCAATTTCTTCAGAAAAACTCACAGAATCCATATCAATATCATTGCTGTAAGCATCACGGACAGCCCTTGCAACGGGATGTGACGACACACTTTCCGCATAAGCAGTAAGTTTCAGAAGTTCAGCTTCAGAGATTTCAACAGCGTTGATTTTTTGCACCCTGAAAACACCTTTTGTGAGTGTGCCTGTCTTATCGAAAACCATATTTTCAGCCTTTGAAAGCACTTCAAGGTAGTTTCCGCCTTTGACGAGAATACCTTTTTTTGCCGCACCGCCGATTCCTCCGAAAAATGCAAGAGGTACTGAAATAACAAGCGCACACGGACATGACACAACAAGGAATGACAATGCTCTGTAAATAAAATCAGGGAATGTTGCACCGTCAATAACAAGAGGCGGCACAACTGCCAGTAAAAGAGCACACACAAGCACCACAGGGGTGTAATATTTTGCAAATTTAGTAATAAATTTCTCCGAAGTGGACTTTCTCGCAGATGCTGTTTCAACAAGTTCAAGTATTCTTGAAACAGTTGAATCATCAAAGCTTTTTGTTACTCTGACAGTCAGAACTGCATTTTTATTGATGCATCCGCTGAGAATTTCGTCGCCCTCATTCACTTCACGGGGTACAGATTCACCGGTCAGGGCTGAAGTGTCAAGAAATGAACTGCCTGACACAACAATACCGTCAAGGGCAACTCTCTCACCCACTCCGACAACAATCAAATCGCCGATTTCAACTTCGTCGGGATCAACTTTCTCTGTTTTCCCGTCAACGAGAAGATTCGCATAATCAGGACAGATATTCATAACTTCGCTGATTGATTTGCGTGACTTCTTTACGGCGTAATCCTCAAACATTTCACCCACACGGTAAAAAAGCACAACAAACACCGCCTCGGGGTATTCCTTAATGCAGAATGCACCCACAGCAGCCACAACCATAAGTGTGTTTTCATTAAAAATATTTCCCTTTATTATGCCTTTAACGGCACTTATGATGACTTTCATTCCGCAAAAAACAAATGCGAGAAGAAACATACAGAAACGAAGTATTTCCGCATTTTCGGGAATAAAAAGCGAAACCGCAAACAGTACGGCACCGATTATAAGAAATATTGTGTTCTTTTTCATAATCAGATATATTCTATTTCAACATCGGGTTCGATTTTGTGAACGATTTTTTCAATCTGCTCCTTGATTTCATCAAGCTTTGTTTCATCGGCATTAAGAATCATTTTTTCTGTAAGAAAATTAACGGTAACACTCTCAACACCGTCAAGTTTTGCGATTTTTTCCTCAATTTTTGCCGCACAGTTTGCACAGCAGAGGTCGTGAAGTTTTGCTTTTATTTTCATTAGTCTCTCTCCTTTATGTGTTCAATACCCATTTCGAGAATGGTCTTTACGTGGTCATCTTTGAGTGTATAAAAAACATTTTTTCCGTCACGTCTGAATTTGACAAGCCCCGAATCCTTCAGGACTTTGAGCTGATGCGAAATAGCCGATTTGGTCATTCCGAGTACCTCGGAAAGGTCGCAGACACACATTTCTTCGTTATCAAGTGCCGCCATGATGCGCATTCTTGTGCTGTCACTCATGACTTTGAAAAAATCCGACACCGCATAAAGCACCTCGGTGTCTTCCATAACTTCCCTTACATGCGCCACAACATCCGAATGCACAACATCGCATTCACACATTTCGCTGTGCTGATGTATATCCATTTTATCACCTCATTCAATTGAACAGTTGAACAATTATTCAACCTTTCACTTATATTATAGTTGAATACTCGTTCAATTGTCAAGGATTTTTTGACTTTTTTTATGCTTTGAGTTATAATAATCAAGGTGAAAAAAATGTTTGAACATGAACTTATTGATGAATTCAGAATAATAAAAACGTCAGAAATTCCGTTTGACGAAAAATCAAGGGATTATTGCAAAGCTAATCTGTGCTCGATGTACGGCAGAACATGGAGCTGTCCGCCTACAGTCGGTTCCTTTGATGAATGCAAAAGGCAGATAAACGAATTCAAAAATGCTTTTATATTTTCGCATAAACGCAGAATTGATTTTTCGGATAATGAAGCCGTTTCAGAGCTTCGTGACGAAACGACAGATATACTCGGAACCCTGACAGACCGCCTGAAAGAGAAAGATATAAAGCATCTTGCACTCGGTTGCTCTGCCTGTAATATTTGTAAAGAATGTACTTATCCCGACTCCCCTTGCATTCATCCCGACAAGATGACACATCCTGTTGAATCATATGCAATTGATGTTAAAAAAATCTGTGAAATGACAGGTATGACATATCTTACTGAAGACACGGTTACATTTTTCTGTATAATATTTTATTAAAAAATCCGACACAGAATGTTCTGCGTCGGATTTTTATATTTATCACAATGATTCAAGTTTTGCCGATGCACGGAGAATCTTTCTTGCATCTGCGGCGGTGAGTTTGTCGTCACCTGTTACATCCAATGCTGAAAGAGGAAGTTTATAGCTTTCAAGCTTTTCAAGCTTTGCAGAGATTCTCAGCGTAATTCTCGCATCGGCAGCAGTTATCTTACCGTCACCGTTTGCATCGCCGGACTTACTTACCGGCTTTTCAATAGGTTTTGTTGTCTGTTCGGGAAGTGCAGGAATGATTCTTTCATTCACAACAGCACCGCAAACGGTACATTTCTGCTGTTCAAGTCCCTTTTTGCCGATTTCAGCCTTTTTCACAACTTCCCATGAGCCGGGGTTGTGCGGAACCATGGGGATTTCTTCATCTATTCTGAATGTCTCACCGCAAACAGTACAGGTTTTTGTTACAAAACCTATTGTCGTACATGTCGGTTCAGTAACAACTGACTTGTAATTGTGGATTGTTACAGGAATTTCTTCCTGTGCAACAAGAATCTCATCACATACAGAACACTTCTTGCCTTCGGTAAGTCCTGAAGCAGTACATGTAGCAGATTTACCTGAAATCTTTTCAACTTTGTGACCGAGTGCATCAAGATTCTGCTGTGCAACAAGGATTTCACCGCATACTGAACATTTTTTACCTGATGAAAGACCACTCTGAGTACATGTAGGAGCTACTGCAGGAATATTTTCTTCATCATGACCGAGGGCAGGAATTTCTTCTTGTACAACAAGAATCTCATTACATACAGAACACTTCTTGCCTTCTGTAAGTCCTGTTTCGGTGCAGGTTGCTGATTTACTTTCAATCACTTCTTCTGTATGACCTGTTGCAGGAACTTCTTCCTGTGCTACAAGTATTTCACCACATACTGAACACTTCTTGCCTTCTGTAAGACCTGTTTCCGTACAGGTTGCTGATTTACTTGCAATCAATTCATCAGTATGTCCAAGTACGGGAGTTTCTTCCTGTACTGCAAGTATTTCACCACATACTGAACACTTCTTGCCTTCTGTAAAACCTGTTTCCGTACAGGTTGCTGATTTACTTTCAATCACTTCTTCAGTATGACCAAGTGCGGGAAGTTCTTCCTGTGCTACAAGGATTTCGTTACATACTGAACACTTCTTGCCTTCTGTAAGTCCTGTTTCGGTACAGGTTGCTGACTTGCCGAGGATTACTTCTTCCGTATGTCCTGTTGCTTCAATATAATTATCAACATATGTTTCACCGCATGTGCAGGTATAAGTTGTAAAGCCCTGCTCTGTACATGTGGGAGCTGTAACAACTGAAGTATAATTGTGTCCAGTTGCTGGAATTTCTTCCTGTGCAACAAGAATTTCACCGCATATCAGACACTTTGTGCCTTCTGCAAGTCCGGTTTCAGTACATGTTGCTGATTTACCAGTAATCACTTCTTCTATATGTCCTGTTACAGGAACTTCTTCCTGTGCTACAAGTATTTCACTACATACTGAACACTTCTTGCCCTCTGTAAGTCCTGTTTCGGTGCAGGTTGCTGATTTACTTTCAATCACTTCTTCTGTGTGACCAAGTGCGGGAATTTTTTTTTGTGCAACAAGTATTTCATCGCATACTGAACATTTTTTACTTTCTGTAAGTCCTGTTTCAGTGCATGTTGCAGATTTACCAGTAATCACTTCTTCTGTGTGACCAAGTGCGGGAATTTCCTCCTGTGCAACAAGAATTTCGTTACAGCCTGAGCACTTCGTGCCTTCTGTAAATCCT
This sequence comes from Acutalibacteraceae bacterium, assembly GCA_045537555.1. Classification (GTDB taxonomy): domain Bacteria; phylum Bacillota; class Clostridia; order Oscillospirales; family Acutalibacteraceae; genus UBA1081. The sequence continues at coordinate 16,700 of JAZSPR010000033.1, forward strand.
GATTCAGCACATGTTGCAGACTTACCGGGAAGAACTTCTTCTGTGTGACAGTTTACGATACTGTTAAAATGAATCGTTGCATCGGTTAATTTTTCATTATAGTCACCGATTGAAATATCATTCCACGCTTCCTGCGTACCGCAATAATAAACATCGGTAAGGCTGTTGCAATCCTCGAATGCAGAAGCACCGATTTTTGTTATACTGTCAGGGATTTCTATGCTTGTAAGACTGGTGCAAGAACTGAATGCTTTATTTGCGATTGTTGTTACACTATCAGGAATTGAATAATCTGCACAAATATTTCCTGCCGGATGCTGGATTAAACATGTTTTATCATAATTGAATAATACGCCGTACTTATCGCTCGAATAATTATTATTATTTTTATCAACTGTAATACTTGCAAGGCTGTCGCAGTTATAAAATGCTAAATCGCGGATTGTATCTACACTGTCAGGGATTTCTATACTTGCAAGACTGTCGCAATCCTCGAATGCAGAAGCACCGATTCTTGTTACACTGTCAGGGATTTCTATACTTGCAAGGCTGTCGCATGAATAAAATGATTCATAATCGATCGAGTTTACCCTACCTTTAATTGTTACATATTCAAGACTGTCACAATCATAGAACAAAGCATTCACAATTACATTTATACCATTTCCGATTGTTACACTTTCAAGACGGTCGCAATCATAGAATACAGAACTACCAATTGTTGTTACACTATCAGGGATTTCTACACTTGCAAGACTGTCGCAATCATAGAATACAGAACTACCAATTGTTTTTACACTATCAGGGATTTCTACACTTGCAAGACTGTCGCAATTCTTAAATACAGAATAGCCCATTGTTGTTACACTATCAGGAATTTCAATACTTGCAAGTTTATTGCAATTTTCAAATGCAGAATCACTGATTATTGTTACACTGTTTCCGATTATTACACTTGCGAGTCTGCCGCAATTCGCAAATGCAGAACCCCAGATTATTGTTACACCGTTTCCTATTGTTACACTTGTAAGACTGCCGCAATTCGCAAATGCTGAATTCCAGATTGTTGTTACACTGTCAGGAATTTCTACACTTGTAAGACTGTCGCAATCCGCAAATGCAGAATTCCAGATTGTTATTACACTGTCAGGAATTTCTACACTTGTAAGAGTGTCGCAATTCGCAAATGCTGAATCACCTATTGTTGTTACACTGTTTCCGATTGTTACACTTTCAAGTTTATCGCAATCATAGAATGCAGAACCACCGATTGTTGTTACACTGTTTCCGATTGTTACACTTTCAAGTTTATCGCAATCATAGAATGCAGAATAACCGATTGTTGTTACACTGTCCGGAATTTCTACACTTGTAAGACTGTCGCAATTCGCAAATGCTGAATCACCTATTGTTGTTACACTGTCTGATATTGATATGCTTTCAAGGCTGATGCAATTATCAAATGCATTATCACCGATTGTTGTTACACTGTCCGGGATTTCTATACTTGTAAGACTGTCGCAATTCTCAAATGCTGAATCACCTATTGTTGTTACACTATCTGATATTGATATACTTTCAAGGCTGGTGCAATTATCAAATGCAAAATCACCGATTGTTGTAACACTTTTTCCGATTGTTACTCTTTCAAGTTTGTCACAATTCTTAAATGCATTATCACCGATTGTTGTTACACTGTTTCCGATTGTTACACTTTCAAGTTTGTCACACTCAAAGAATGCAGAATCACTGATTGATGTAACACTGTCCGGGATTTCTACACTTGTAAGACTGTAGCAATTCGCAAATGCCGAATCACCTATTGTTGTTACACTGTCAGGGATTGAATATTCGGTACGCTTGTTTCCGATAGGATACTGTATTAAAAATGATTTATCCTTATTAAATAATACTCCGTATTCGTCACTTAAATAATTCTCGTTATTTTTATCAACTGTAATACTTATTAAGCAGGAATTATAAAACACCAGATCACCGATTGTTATTACACTGTCCGGAATTTCTACACTTGCAAGACAGTCACAATTCGCAAATGCTGAAACACCTATTGTTGTTACACTGTCAGGGATTTCCACGCTTTCAAGACTGCCGCAATTATCAAATGCATAATCACCGATTGTTATTACACTGTCAGGGATTTCTATGCTTGCAAGACTGCCGCAATTAAAAAATGCAGAATCACCGATTGTTGTTACACTGTCAGGGATTTCTATACTTGTAAGACTGACACAATGTCCAAATACTGAATCACCGATTGATGTCACACCGTTTCCGATTGTTACACTTTCAAGCTTGCGACACCCATAGAATGCAGAATCACCGATTGTTGTAACACTGTCCGGAATTTGTATTTTTATAAGGATGTCGCAATTCTTAAATGCAGAATCACCGATTGTTGTAACACTATCCGAAATTTCTATACTTGCAAGGCCGGTACAATCACGGAATGCGGAATCACCGATTGTTGTTACGGTATACCCCTCGATTGCAGCAGGAATACTAAAATGTCCGCGGATTGAATTGTCACAATCTGTAATTATAACCTTTCCGTCATTGATTTCATACATCAGATAATTCAAAATAATGTCTTGCTCACCGATAAAATGAAATGTTGCAATGATTAAATTATTATTACCTGAACCCATTGAAATATTTTGCCATTCTTCCAACCCCCCGCCGTAATAAACATCGGTAATATTGTCGCAATAACTGAATGCATAATCACCGATTGTTGTTACATTTTTAGGGATTTCTATACTCTCAAGACTGTAACAATAATGGAATGCCCTATCACCGATTGTTGTTACACTATCAGGAATTGAGTATTCGTTACGCTCATTTCCGACCGGATACAAAATCAATGTTGTTTTATCTTTATTAAACAATACTCCGTATATATCACTTGAATAATTCGCATTATTATTATCAACTACTATACTTTCAATTCCACGGCATTCAAAGAATGCAAAATCACCGATTGTTGTAACACTTTTTCCGATTGTTACACTTTCAAGGCTGTAGCAACTATTGAACGCCGCATCGCCGATTGTTGTTACACTGTCAGGAATTTCTACACATAAAAGGTTATTACAATCTGAGAAGGCATAATTGCCGATAGTTTTTATACTGTTTCCGATTGTTATTTGTTCAAAACCATCACAATCAACAAATGCACCATCACCGATTGTTATTACACTGTTTCCTATTGTAATTTTTTCAAGATTATCACAACCAACGAACGCTGAATCACCGATTGTTGTTACGCTATCGGAAATTACATATTCAGTTCGGCTGTTACCTATGGGATATTGTATTAATATAGTTTTATCCTTATTAAACATTATTCCGTTTTCATCACTTGAATAACATTCATTATTTTCATCAACTGTTATGAATGCAAGACTGCTACACCTACTGAATGCTTTTTCACCGATTGTTGTTACACTATCCGGGATTTCTATATTTAAAAGACCAGCGCAATCGTTAAATGCACTATCACCTATTGTTGTTACACTGTCCGGTATTTCTACACTTGTAAGACTATCGCAATTCTGAAATGCAAAACCACCGATTGTTGTTACACTGTCAGGAATTTCTATATTTTCAAGTCTGTAGCATTGAGAGAACGCATAATCACCGATTGATGTTACACTGTTTCCGATTGTTACACTTGTAAGATTATTACAATCAGAAAATATAGAATCACCGATTATGGTTACACTGTCCGGAATTTCTATACTTGCAAGGTTATCGCAATTAGAGAAAGCTCCTTTACCGATTGTTGTTACACTGTTTCCGATTGTTACATTTGCAAGACTGGCACAATTATTAAATGCATAATCGCCGATTTTTGTCACCGGATATCCATCAATTGTATCAGGAATTGTAATATCACCGCTGATTGATGTATCACAATCAGTAATCGTGACTTCCCCGTCATTGATTTCATAAGTCAGATAACTTAAAATGTCATCATCCGCAAAAACTGACAACGGCAACATTGTAACCACCATAAGCATTGCAAGAAAAACTGAAATAACTTTTTTCACATCAATCACTCCGAATGAATAAAGATACCTTTATTTTACATCATATTACAATCAATTTCAATGTGGAATTTCGCACAAAAAAACCTTGTCCGTTTTGGACAAGGCTTTGTTTTATACATTGACTTCTTCTTTTTGTTTATCTGTATCGAAATTGAGTCTTTCGGCTTCGATAACAAGGGGGCGTTTCATAATTCGTTTATTGATATTGAGGATATATTCACCGATAAAGCCGATAAAGAACAGCTGTACGGCGCCGAGGAACAGCATACCTAAAAGAATGGGGGCTGTACCTGCGGGGAATCTTTCCCAATACATAAGCTTGAGAATGAAATAGATAACACCGAGAACGAAACTGAGTCCGCCGATTCCGACACCTGCAAATGTTGCAAGACGAAGACCGATTTTTGTGTATGAAGTGATACTGAGCATTGCAGCATCATAAAGAGAATAGAAGTTGTTATGTGTCTTTCCTGCTCTTCTCTTGGGCTGTTCGTAAGGAATTTCCTTTCTCTCAAAGCCGAGCTCTGCAACGATACCTCGCATAAAGGGAATGGGGTCATCAAGGTCACGGAGAACTTCAATAAACGCTCTGTCATAAAGACCCGAGCCTGTGAAATGCTCAATCTGTTCAACATCGGACATCTTTTTGATAACCTTATAATAGCATGTACGAAGGAAACGCATAATCTTGCTTTCCTTACTGCTGGTCTTTATGCCGATAACGATTTTGTAGCCGTTTTCCCACTCTCTTACATACTGAGGAATGAGTTCAACGGGGTCCTGGAAGTCACAGCACATCTGAATAACGCAATCGCCCGTAACCTGAAGAACGCCATAGTAAGGCGAATTGAACTGACCGAAGTTCTTGGCATTGAAAATTGCCTTAATTTTCGGATTGTTTGCACAGATACCTCTGAGGATATCTCTTGTGCCGTCCTTTGAATCGTTATCGATAAAAACAAGTTCATAGTCATACTGAGGAAGTTCGGTTGTCATAATATTGACAATTGCTTCACTCATGGGACCGACATTTTCTTTTTCATTATAACAAGGAATGAGAATACTTATTTTTTTCATTTTCGCACCTCTTTCATCCATTCCGCCGTACGGTTTATAGCTTCTTCAAATGTAAGTTCAGGCACAAAGCCCGTATCTTCTGTAAGCTTGGTTATATCTGCACAAAGGTACATTACCTGACCTTCATTATAGGGCAGGTCGCCTAAACCAACCTTTAAATCGGGATTTATGCAGTCACGCATAGCCATGATATACTCGGCAAGAAGTCTTGTTTTCCCGCTGCCGAGGGGGTAAACCGCACCGTGCTCGCCCTTTTCACCGATAAGGTAAAAGGCTGCAGCCGCATCATCACAATGGAGAAAATCCCATTGTTGTTCACCCTTCGTGAATGAAGTATACTCTCCTTTGAGCATTTTGTCAAGGCTCGACATAATAATCGAATTGGGATTACCTTTTTGCCCGAAAACGCTTAAAATACGCACCCAGCAATGTCTTAAGCCGAGCTGTTCGGCATACATACGGCTGAATTTACCTGCGGTATATTTTGCAATTCCGTAGCCTGTTTCAGGATTACAGGGGGTTTCTGCTGTAAGTTTTTCGGTTGTTCTGCCGTATTCAGCCTGAGATCCTGCGCTGACAAAACACTCACAGCCCGTCTCTGCGGCAAGTTTCACCGCATCGAGTGTGTATTTTATATTATCTGTCTGAGTATAAGTGTCATTTCTGACATTTCCGAATGTTCCGAGCCATGCAAAATGATAAAGCACATCGCATTTTTTGTCAATTTTTTCCGAAAGTGTTGCATATTCGGAAATATCGGCATCAATTGCAGTCACAAGAGGACTTTTAAAGAATTCATCGTCCTTGTTGTCTTCTTTTCGGCAAAGTGCAATGACTTCAACATTTTCTTTTACTAATTTTCTGATAAGTGCAGAGGCAATCATGCCCGTTGCACCCGTTACAATGGCTCTTTTCATCGGTAAAAACTCCGTTTATTCAGTAATAAGGGGTATAAACATAATTTTTTCAAGCTCTTCACGGGGAAGGAATGGTGCAAGATCCTCAAGAGGAGCAGAAACGAGTGAACCGTCAGGAAGCTTCTTTGTAGCTGACTTGGGTTCAAATTTCTGGTCAGGGTCAACTATGATTTCGCAGAATGCATAGCCGTCTATGGCAAGTGTTTCTTCAATTTTAGCACCGAGGTCAGCCGTTTTCTCGATTCTTACATAAGGAATACCGTATGCGGGAATGAGCTTTGACATATCGGGGAAGCTCAGGTCGTGGCTGTCCTGACCGACGCCGACGAGAGGCTCGCCGAAGAAATTCATCTGCGACTGTCTGATTGAATGATAACCGCCATTGTTTATCATAAAAATTTTAATGGGTAATTTATTCTGAACAATTGTCTGCAGTTCCTGAAGATTCATCTGAATACTTCCGTCACCCGTCACATTGATTATATCCTGACTGTGGTCACAGACACATGCACCGATTGCGGCAGGCAAATCATACCCCATTGAAGCAATTGCTGAATTTATGATAAAACGCTGATTTTTTTTGATAACATAACCGTGACTGCCTACAACACACGCTGAGCCGTTACCTACAACGGTAATCTGTCCCTCATTAAGACGTAAACTCAGCTCCTTTATAAATGCGTAAACATTTACGGGCTCGGTCTGTTCATAGTGCTTGGGAAGAACAACAGGATAATCTTTTTTCCAGTTTCTGCAACAGTCATTCCAGTTTTCTTTTGTGAAAACTTTTTCATCGGAGAGAAGCTCGTTCATTCTCTTAAGAAATGCCTTTGCATCTGCACAAATGGGCATATCAGGGTTGACTGTGGGCTTTTTGAGCTCTTCGGGGTCAACATCGACAACTATTTTTTTTGCACATCTTGCCCATGACTTATAGTTGTAACCGACTTGTCTGATACTCAGTCTGCTTCCTACTGAGAAGAATACATCAGAATTCTGAACGGCAAAGTTACCGGGTCTGTCACCCATGATACCTGCTCTGCCCACATAAAGAGGATGCTCGTCTTCGATAAGGTCGATACTGTCCCAGCCTGTTACAACGGGAATATTGAGCTTTTCGATAACACTTCTGAACTCGTCAAAAGCGCCTGCGATTCTGATACCGTTACCTGCATTGAAAACGGGTCTTTCGGCATTTTTAATCATATTGATTACTTCAAGAATCACATCGTCTGAAGGCACTTCGGGAAGAGTTTCGTCACCCTCGCCGTCATAGGGATAAAGGTCATCCGTATCAACATAAGAACCCTGAATATCAAGAGGAATATCGAGCCAACAAGGCCCCGGTCTGCCCTGCTGAGAAAGTTTCAGAGCTTTTTCAAGGCAATATCTTATTTTGTTTTTATCGGTAACCATTTCACAGTATTTTGTCATACAGTCAATGGCTTTTGTGATTTCAAATTCCTGGTCGCCCATGGCACGGATGCCGAGTCCTGACCAGCGTGCAGTTGTGTCATAACGGACCTGACCCGAGATAACGAGCATCGGGATTGAATCAAGCCAGCCGCCGACAACACCTGTTATGGCGTTTGTTCCGCCGGGGCCTGTTGTGACAACACAAGCGGCTATTTTATTGTGGATTCTTGCATAGCTTTCAGCCGCAATTGCACAAGCCTGCTCATGGTGATTATAGACACAATGCATACCTTCCTGATGACCGAAAGCATCGTTGAGATGCATCGCACCGCCGCCTGTTACGGTGAAAGCGGTGTCGATACCGTGGTCAACAAGAAACTGAGATATATAATTGGAAACTTTTATTTTCATTTAGCTTCAACTGCCTCAATAATGGTTTTTGCCATGTAGTCAATCATTTCGTCTGTCATTCCGGGATAAACGCCTACCCAGAATGTGTCGTTCATGATTCTGTCTGTATTGGTAAGTTCGCCTACAACTCTGTAACCCTTGCCGCTTGCTCTCATTTCATCAAAGCAGGGATGTTTTGTAAGGTTGCCGGCGAAGAGCATTCTTGTCTGTACACCTTTTGCTTCAACATATTTTACAACATCTGTTCTGTTTACGCCCTCATTACATGTGATAAGGAAACCGAACCATGAGGGATCGCCGTTTTCAACTGCTTCGGGAAGGATAACTTTGTCTGCAATGGGAGCAAGACCTGCCTTGAGACGTGCAAAGTTGTGCTTTCTTCTCTCCACAAAAGAGGGGAACTTTTCAAGCTGAGCACAGCCTACTGCTGCCTGAAGGTCTGTTGCCTTGAGGTTGTAGCCGAAATGTGAATATACATATTTATGGTCATAGCCGAAAGGAAGCTCACCGTACTGACCGTCAAAACGGTGACCGCAGAGATTGTCCTGACCTGAGTTACATACGCAGTCACGACCCCAGTCACGGATTGAACGGCTGATTCTTGCAAGAAGAGGATTATCGGTGTAAACTGCACCGCCCTCGCCCATTGTCATATGGTGGGGAGGATAGAAAGATGATGTACCGATGTCACCGATTGTGCCTGTAAATTTCTTTTCACCGTCGATTGTGTACTGTGAACCGAGAGCATCGCAGTTGTCTTCGATAAGCCAGATATCATGCTTTGTGCAGAAATCCTTTACTGCTTTAAGGTCAAAGGGATTGCCGAGTGTGTGGGCAATCATGACAGCCTTTGTTTTTTCAGAATAAGCTTCTTCAAACTTTGTGACATCAATATTATACTGAGGAATTGTAACATCAACAAAAACAGGTACTGCGCCGTACTGAATAATGGGAGTTACTGTTGTGGGGAATCCGGCGGCAACTGTGATAACTTCGTCACCGGGGAAAACTCTCTTGTCACCGAGAAGGGGTGGGGTAAGAGTCATGAATGCAAGAAGATTTGCACTTGAGCCTGAGTTTACGAGTGCGCATGAACGAACACCGAGATATTTTGCAAGCTTCTTTTCAAATTCATCTGTATATCTGCCTGCTGTGAGCCAGAATTCAAGAGCACTGTCAACGAGATTGACGGCTTCATTGCTGTCATAAACTCTTGATGCGTAAGGGATTCTCTGTCCTTCTGCAAAATCTTTCTTTACATTGTGATATTTTTCAAAATACTCTGCAACGGCAGAGAGTATGGCTTGTTTATCCTGTTCCTGATTGCTCATATTTACATTCCTTTCAGATTGGTTATATATTAAAGAATTCTTTTATCTGTTTTTCCGTAATTGCAGGGACATCGCCGTCTGCTGCAAATACCTTTGTCCATTCAACTGTCTTTTCAACAGCTTCGGTTGCAGACCATGTGGGCTTCCAGCCGAATGTTGTCTTGAGAAGTGAACAGTCGAGTTTAAGGAAATTTGCTTCGTGAGGTCCGTCCTTTTTAAGACATTCAAATGTCTGTCCTTCACCCCATGAATTGCAGAAAATTGTTGCAAGCTGACCTGTTGTGAGACAGTCTCTTTCATCCGGACCTACATTGTAATAACCCTGATATTTTATATCTTCATACTGAGCCTGTGCTATCATAAGATATGCATTGAGGGGCTCAAGAACATGCTGATAAGGTCTTGTTGAGTTAGGATTTCTGACGATAACCGGTTTTTTGTCCATTGCCGCACGGACACAGTCAGGAATGATTCTGTTATCTGCAAAGTCACCGCCGCCGATAACATTACCTGCTCTTGCTGTCGAAACAGCAACACCTGTATTGTCAAAGAATGATGCTTTATAACTGTGAGTCACAAGCTCCGAGCATGATTTTGAGTTTGAATAAGGGTCAAAACCGTCAAGAGGTTCGTTTTCACGGTAACCCCAGCACCATTCATTATTCTTATAAACTTTATCCGTTGTGACATTGAGAACAGACTTTACAGAGGGTGTAAGTCTTACGCATTCAAGAAGATTGACGGTACCCATAACATTTGTTTCATAAGTATACTTGGGTTGCTCATAAGAAGTGATAACAATAGGCTGAGCCGCAAGGTGAAATACGATTTCAGGCTGAACTTGATCAAAAACAGCCTTGAGGTGCTCGTAATCTCTTATATCACCGATAACGGATTTCATTTTTCCCTCAAGACCCGCAACGGAGAAAAGGTTAGGATTTGTGGGAGGCTCAAGTGAATAACCCGTTACATCTGCCCCTGCCATAACAAGTATCTTTGAAAGCCATGAGCCCTTAAAGCCCGTATGACCTGTCAGAAGAACTTTTTTGCCTTTATAAAAATCAAGATTCATAATATGTCCTTTCAATCTACAATTATTGAAGATTTTAGTTTTATGCTTTCAATTCATTTTATAAAACTATAAACTTTTAATTCGCAATTCGCAATGTCGGAACACCTGACGGTGTTGATTTTATAAGGACCTGACTTCGTCAGAACCTTGTTATTCGCTTTACTTATAATAATGGGTCAAAGGGCAACGCCCTTTCCTTAATTGCGCATTGAGAATTGAGCATTGCGAATTATATTACCATACCTTCCAAGGTGCCTTATTCTCTGCCCAGAGTGATTCAAGGAGATTCTTATCTCTTAATGTATCCATACACTGCCAGAAGCCGTCGTGGGGATATGCCATGAGTTCGCCGCGTCTTGCAGCCTCTTCAAGAGGATACTTTTCAAATACCGTTGAGTCACCTTCGATAAGGTCAAGAATTGAAGGCTCCAGCACCATAAATCCGCCGTTGATGACACCGCCGTCCTGCTGTGTCTTTTCACGGAACTGCTGGATGCATCCTTCTTCGTTTATATCAAGCACGCCGAAACGGGCTGTGATTTTTATTGCTGTGAGAGTTGCCATTTTGCCGTGTGACTTGTGGAACTCAAGGAGTTTGTTGATATCAACGTCTGAAACACCGTCACCGTATGTAAGGAAGAAAGGCTCGTCACCGATATAATCCTTAACTCTCTTTACTCTGCCGCCTGTCATTGTGTTGAGACCTGTATCAACGATTGTAACCTTCCAGGGTTCTGAAAAGTTTGTGTGAACAGTCATTTCGCCGTTGTTTGAGAAGTCAAATGTGATGTCACTTCTGTGAAGATAATAATCAGCAAAGAATTCCTTGATAACATGCTGCTTATATCCGCCGCAGATAACAAATTCATTGAAACCGTAATGTGAATACTGCTTCATGATGTGCCAGAGAATGGGCATATCGCCAATCTGAATCATGGGTTTGGGAATAAGATGGCTTTCTTCACTGATTCTTGTTCCGAATCCGCCTGCAAGAATTACAACTTTCATTTTAACTGTCCTTTCTCATTTCAAATAGTAATTATAGATAAAGAAACCGATAGGAATAAAGTAAACTATTGAAAAAGCAACGAACATACCGCCGTAATATACCTTTTCAAAAACTTTAAGGAAAACATTTGATGCTTCCTGATTGAACGGTTTTTTCTTTTCAATGATAAATATTGCAAGAACAACAAGAGCAACGATTACGGTGATGATAATTCCGAGCTTCATACCGTAAGGCAGATAATTCATTTCAATCACATTTTCGCCCTTCTGAAGCTTTACAGCCATAAATGAACTCATTGCAATGCTGATATCCTGTTTTTCGCCGTTGACTTTACAGCTCCAGCCTTCATCATATGTAACGGGAATGAACACATATGAATTATCGTTATCACATGTGTATTCAGCTTTAAGGCTCTTGGGTCCTGTCATAACACCGGCATGATTATCTTTATTTAATTCACAGAGTGATGCGAGCTTTGAATAATCAAAATAACCTACTTTTATCTTAACATTTTTTCCGATATTCTTGAGAGCAAAAATATCAATCTGAATATCTTCATTCTCACGCACACCGAGGTCAATCAGTTCATTATGGAAATTATTCGGATAATTATAATTTACATCAGAACCGAAATAACGCAGGTCTGCCTTTTTACCGTTTACCATAATGGTAACCGAACCTCTGTTAGCGGAAGTATTTTCAATATCAACATGAAGATAAACATGCTTTTTACCGTCAACATGAACTGTCTTGTTGAAATCGCTGTTTATATCAAATGTGAATTCATCTGTTGTGCAAAGAGGTGTTTTGTCACCTGTCAGAGCTGTATAGAGCTGATTATTCGATTTAAACACATCATTGTTTTCAACAATATCAATATTCATAAAATCTTCATTTACAATAAGACCGACAGGCAGAGTGTAATTGTTGCTGTAAAGTCTGCTGTCACCGATATCGTACATATAGGTGTATTCGGACTTATCAAAATCTTGCTTACTGAATGTGTATTTCATATTCAGAAGTGCATCTGAAAGAAGCGTACCTACGCTGTCAATAACTCGTGTATATATCTGAGAATATCCGAGAGCCTCCATTGTTGAAGTCATATCGGACGATACAAGATGTGTGAAGTTTGCAAGAGCCGGATATTCAAAGAACATCGGGAAGTTGCTGTTGAGTCTTACATCCGCATCCTTGATTCGTGAAAGATTGTCGTTTTCAAGCTTCAGCTGTTCAGCCATTTCAAGCGAATCATCAATGAAATCAAGGCTGTACATGCTTGTTCTTTGCGTATTATCGGAGTTTGTTCCGAATGAAACATTTGCAAGGAGTCCGATTTCAGCGATAAGCACACCTGCCATAAGAACATATGAAAGTTTTTTAATGCCCACAAAAAGACAGAGCACATAGAATAACGCAAAACAGAAGAAAGCAAGCATTATCCATTTTTCGCAATCATCATAAAGAAGTTTGTTGTATTTAAGACCGCTTACTGTTGAAACTTCTTTATAAACATATGAAACAAGAATGTAAAACCCGCCCGCAGCACTTGCAATTGCGGGAATAAGAACGGGAATATTCTTTACACCCTTTATTGAAAATGCCGTATTTTTTGTACTCTGCAGAACATATGCCGACATACACACAAGAATGAAAATCAGCATATACATGTATCTCAGGGGGAAGCCTACATATGAACCGAGGTGCCATATAAGGTTGATGTTCTCAAAAAATACGGGAAGAATAAGAACTGCAATTGAACCTGCAAAGAAGAGACTTGCTTTTTTATGCTGTCTGAAATTGACAAACAGAATAAGCAAAAATGCAAGGAATACAGCTGAACACAAAAATACAACCGAAAGTTTTACTTCTGAATATGACTGTTTATTATTAAAAATCTTCAAAATTGTATCAAGAGCCGTTTCTTCCGATTTTATTGAATAACGTGTTGAACGGAACATGTAATAAACTGACGGAACATTGATAACTGCCGAAGCAGCAAGGGAAAGAACCGATGTTACGCCGAAACGGATAATTGACATTTTTCTTGTTTCTTTGGGCTGAACGATTGCAAGATAAAGGAAGCCTATAAAGAACAGGAAAAGGAACACCATGTATGAAATATAGATTGAAAGCAGTAATGTATAAGTGAGCATAAGGAAATAAGGAAGCCACTTACCCGTTCTGAACATTCCGAGAAGGCAATAAATCAGTACGGGGAACATGAATGCCGCATCAATCCAACCCATATTTGTGTAATAAATAATAATGAAAGCACTGCAACTGTATGCCACAGCGAGGAATGACTGCCAGTAAGGTTCAATTTTGAATTCTTTTCTCAGGAAGAAAACCATTGAGAATGCAGCCATTGCCATTTTGAACATGATAAGGAAAGGAATTCCGCTTACTATGCCGTCACGCGGACACAACAAAGTGAAAACTATTTCCCATGGTTTAAGAATATAAAATCCTGTTGTGAGAACCTGCGTACCTGCCGCAGTCTGCCAGTTGAACAACAGCGATTTGTCACCGCCGGAATGAAGATAATCCCAGAAATATGTATAATTTGAAATGGTCTGCTGAACCATATCATCACACACAACGCTACCCTCACCGAAAGGATAAATTCCGTTTATTGCATAAATAACAAGAAGAACAGCAACTGTGACCAATCCTGCGAAAGCATACGGCAAGAAATTTACCGGATTGATTTTTGTGTTTTTAAGTTTCAATCAATTCATCTCCGATAGACAAAAATATACACATAAAGAATACCACAAATATATCTTGTAGTCAATAATAAGTTAATTTTTATTGTTATATATTTTTTCTATTGATTTTATCTGAAATATGTGGTAAATTAATTATCAGAAAAACAAAGGAGACTGAAATGAAAAAGAAAATTTTAACAATAACCACAATATTTTCTCTGTTTTTACTCTCAGCGATTCCCTGCGGTGCAAAAGGAGTTTTATCAGAATCAATCAGTTCTGCAAGAAAAGGAATTGATTTTTCCTTGATATGGAACAGCTTCAGCAACTGTACTTCCGCACAGATTGCACTCATTGTTACAGTTATCGTGACGGTTATGTTCTTTATTTTCAGCAAAAAACTCAGTAAAAAGCTGAATAACTCATCGTCAGCTTCAATGATAAATGCATTCATTGCCTTTTTCTCTGCTTTCGGAATCGGATGTTTCATAATGGCAGTTATATCAGACGGTGAAACATGGTCTCATCTTATGTTTTATAACCCGGAATCCGAATATTCGGTAACCCAGTTTTCTGATTACATACTCAATGTCCAACAGGCAGGCAAAAGAGCGTTTGCAGGAATAGCTGACAGATTCACTCCGATGGGAATACTTATTTATGCAATTATCGCACAGTTTCTTCCCCCGAAATACATAATGTCTGAATCAATAGTCAATTATGTAAGTATTCTCAGAAACCAGACATTCATGTATCTGTATCTCATTCTTGTAGTGATGTGTCTTATCCTCATTTACAAGATGAACAGATCCGTTCTCAGAAGAAACGGACTCAAAATAAGAGACGAGCTTGTAGCATTCCTTGCAATTGTTTCATATCCCACAATGTATTGTGTTGAACAGGGAAATATCGCAGGTATCGGTGTTACACTCACATTACTCTTTGCACTTTTCTATGATTCAAAGAATCAGGTTCTCAGAGAATTATCACATATTGCAATTGCATTTTCGGCGGCACTCAATCCCGTTATGATTCTTTTTGTTCTTTTACTTCTTACAAACAAAAAGAAAAGAACAAAAAGCGATATTGTGAAAATACTCTGCTATACTGTGATTTCATATATCATCCCCGCATTTGTAACAGGTTTTGACTGTCTGTTTATCTATATGCAGAGCCTTTTTGCAGTCACAAAAGATACATTTGTTGCCGCAAATATGAGCATTGCAAATCTGCTCGTATTCTTCGGAATAAACAACATTGTTATCCTCAACATCGTTTCAATCACGATGAATGTAATTGCGACAGTATGTATTTTTATTCTTCCCTCTGCATGGCAGAAAATGACTGCCGTAATCTACATCGTTCTCAACATTTATTCATTCTCAACTCCGATAAATCTTATTTTTATATTCATTCCTCTTATTTTCCTTCTTTCGGAAAAGACACACAAAGCATCAGACTGGCTTTATCTTCTCGTATTCGCACTTCTTGTTACTCCGTTCCCCGAATGGTTCTGGTTTGAACTCGAAGAATTCAATTATTTTATGCTTCAGTTCAATATCAAAAACATCAGAAATGCAAACAACCTCATTTCTCTCGCATCTGTACAGAGCTTGTTTATACTGACTGTTTACACGGCAGTAAAAGCACTCAGAAACAGAAAGAAAGTCCCCGTTGCAACTCAAACGGACAATATAAAAACCGTATAACATCTAAAACAGTCATCATAGCGATGGCTGTTTTCTTTACCTGAATTTAACTTTTTAATATTTGACAATGAATTGCAAATATAGTATTATTAAGATATACTTTGTTTAAGGAGCTTTTTTATGTACTATGTTATAATGGATCTTGAATGGAATAATTCATATAACAAAAAACTCAAAAGCTTTTTCAATGAAATTATTGAAATAGGTGCGGTTATGGTTGATGACGAACTTGAAGTTATCGACACTTTTTCCGTACTTATAAAATCGCAGTTATCAACAAAGCTCAGCGGCAGAGTCAAAAATCTGACACACATTTCAAACGAAGATATGTATGGCGGAATCAGCATAAACAAAGCTGTTTCCGATTTTTCAAAATGGGTTGACGGCAGAGACTGTGTTTTTATGTCATGGGGCAACGGTGACCTGCGTGTAATGATAGATAATCTTAAGTATTTTATGGATATAGACGGCATTCCCTTTATGCCGAAATATATTGACCTGCAGAAATATTGCCAACAACAACTCAAGCTGTCAAATGCCCAGCAGATAGGTCTTTCTGCGGCGGCTTCGCTTTTCGGTATTGACATAAGCGAATTTTCAACACACAGAGCACTTGACGATTCACTTCTGAGCCTGAGATGTTTCAAAAAGTGTTATGACACGGAAAAACTCAATGAACAGATCCTTACATGCGATAACGATTTCTGGAAAAAACTCCTTTTTAAAGCAAAATTTATTACAAATATAAATGATGAACGCATAGACAGAAGTAAAATGGTTTGCTTTTGTGACACATGCAAAAAAAGAATGCGTAAGGTTTCCGAATGGAAAATGGTAAATCAGTCATTCAGAGCATTGTTTTACTGCAAAAACTGTGATGAACACATGATGTTCACAATCAAATTCAAAGAATACTACGACCACATTGATATAAAAACAAAAAAGACAAAAGCCGAAGAGACAAAAACAAAGAAAAAGGGAGAAAATAAAGAAAACTGATGAAAAAGAATGTATTGATTTCAATCACCGCATTGCTTCTGCTTGTTGCAGGAGCTTTGGGTGGTTTTTTTATACTAAAAAGCAATGCACCCGATTCGCAGCCCGAATCAGGTTTAGCTGACATTCAGACTCTTATAAAGAATAATGAAGATACTGTTTTTTCACACCTTACCGAAGAAAAAAATCAGCTTCCCGAAAACATGACGGGTTACCTTGTTGATATCAGCAAAGATGTCGATTTTTCCGATTCAACCGATGAAACCGTAAGAAAAAGCATATTCGGTCTTTTTGAAAAAGTGAATGCAATAAAGCCTAATACAGTCATTGTGCGTTATGACTCATCATTCAGCTATAAAACAACTAATATTGATGCTGTTGAATGCCTTATCAATGCATTGAAAGAGAACGGGAAATTCACAATTCTTTTTATTGATGACGAAAAGCATAATACAGAAAAAACAACATCTGATGAAATTTCTGAAATTGCCGAAAAATATCAGCCGGATGCAATCATGCTCGGTACAGATTATTCAGAAACAGCAGTAAAAAAAGCAAACGAAATAAAAAATGCCCTCAATGAAAAGAACCTTTTCTTCGGTATTATTACCGATGATGCACCGAAAAAAGATAAAACAGACTTTATAAGCAAAAACGTAATTGATTTCTGCTTCATAAAAATCAATAACACATTGAAACAGGGTGCCGAAAACACCATAAAAGCATGGGCAAAAACAGCAATTGCGTCAGAATGCCGTTTTTATGCTCTTCTGAGAAACGAACTCATAATGAGCGATGAAAACTGGAATGACACCGATGAAATATATAATCAGTTGCGTGCAGTCAATAACAATGCAGGCTTTTCAGGATGTATTTTCAATTCACACAGCCACCTGCAGAATAATGACAACAAGACAACGGGCGATTTTTATTTTTACAACGAATATTTCAACGATTTCGAGTACACATCACTCACAATAACATCTTTTTCAATTGAAAATAATTCTCTTATAAAACTTGAGGGAAAATGTGATAAGACTTATCCCCTTCTCACATGGTGTTCGGCAGATAATAAATGGCAATATATTCAGCCTGAAGATGACGAAGGAAATTTCAGGGCAGAAATAAACTTACGTGACGGCAAAAACAAAATCACAATAAAGCATAAAAATGCACTGTACACATATCACATCAGCAAGGCAATTGATGTAATGAAAGAACAGACTGCGACAATCGAAAAAAGCACTCTCACTCTCACCGTTAAAGCGGTAAAGGGAGCAAGTGTCACAGCCGCAGTTGCGAACACAGACCTTATTGAACTTGCCGAACAGCCTTCTCAGGAAAAATATGCTTTATTCACCGCCACATATGAAATACCGAAAAGATACGGAAACCTTACAACAGAGCAGATTTCATACGCCGCATCATTCAACGGAATCAACGACATCGTCATGTGCGGAAAAGAAAAGCAGTTGTCACCTTATGATGACCACAATCTCGGCAATGCGGATATGTGTGTTGTAACAACAGATTATGCGGAAACCACTTCGACCGCATCGCCCGATGACACTTCAGACCCGACATGCACGCCTCAGCTCAAGGGTTCATATGCATATGTAAACGGTTACTCAGTAAATTCAAACACCGTCATTTATTCAACGACCACGGGTATGAAAATCCACGGCGAGCATTCAGAACTCATTCTCGGAGCGTTCGTTATGCCTGAAAATAAAGTGCGTGTAGATTCAGTTAAAACAGACAAAGGAACAACACTCACATTTTCAGCATCTTATCTCCCCTTTATCAAAACTGTTATCGGTCCTCAGGAATACAGAACAGGTGCACTTGAAAGGGTTTATAATGTTGATGAATTCACGGGTGAATTCATTGACATAATGTTCATGAATACAAATGAGTGCAGCTATATTGAAGAGCCTGATTTTTCACAAAGTGACATTATTGAAAAAGCCGAATGGTATTCAAATTCTGAAGAAGGCTTCATGACTCTCAGGCTGTATTTCAGAACAAAGGGTGATTTTGCAGGTTACTCGCTTAAAAAGAATACTGACGGTACGGTTTCAATAAAACTGAAAAAGACCGCCGATAATCTCAGCGGTACGGTTATAATGCTCGACCCCGGTCACGGCGGATACGGTGCACCCGGAACTTATTCAACAAGCACGATATTTGAACATGAAGTTGTTTATTCAATTGCAAACAAAGCCGCAGATATCCTCAGAGAACACGGGGCTACGGTAATTGTAACAAGAGGCGACGATGAATCTCTTTTCCTCAATGAAAGAGTGGAAATGGTAAGAGAATACGATCCCGATGTTTTTGCAAGCATCCATTGTGACGGCTCGGATAATGTTTCATGGTTCGGTACACACACATTCTATTACAGAAATTATTCAATGCCTCTTGCAGATGCTATCCACAAACAGCTTGTTTCTGCATACAGGAATTATGTCTACACCGACACAGAGAGTAAAGAGCATGAAAATGTTGACATGGACTGCAAGTTCTTCCCTTACATGGTAACAAGAGTTGAAGAATGTCCGTCCGTTCTCATTGAATGCGGATATCTGACAAACGAAACAGACGCCGCATTCCTTACTTCCGAAAACGGACAGCTCATCACCGCAACGGCAATTGCTCAGGGAATTGTTGATTATATCGCAAACTCCTGATATATCTGACCTTGTTCCATATGCCGACCTGCAAAGATTCGGGCAGAACACAAGTAAGCATCTTAATGATTACGGGAACAATATTCGGATATGAATACAGAAAGTCGTTTTCATTATCGTCAAGAGCTTTTTTCACAACTCTGAACGGATAAGTTATAAAAAGAAAATTGTTTACTGAATCTCCCTGCGGCGTATCCTTTGCCACGGGGATAAATTCTGTATTAACCCAATAAGGACACACGGCGGTGACACTCACACCGCTGTTTTTTATTTCGTCTGCAAGAGCTCTCGAAAACTCAAGCACATAAGATTTTGTTGCGGAATAGACATTCATAAAGGGCAGAGGAAGAAAAGCACTTGCCGAAGCCATATTGATAATTGCTCCGTTGGGAGCCATAAACGGAAGACACATTCTTGTTATCAGAGTCAGAGCCTTTATATTGACATCAATCATATCGCCGATATCCTCTGTTTTCTGCGATTCCACACTGCCGAATTTTCCGAAACCTGCAGCATTTACAAGAAGCCCTATAACGGGCTTTTCTTTTTCAAGTTTTTCATTCAGCTTTTCAAGAGACTCTGTGCAGGAAAGGTCTGTCGGGATAATCTCGGCAGGCGTAGTCATAAGACTTGCCGTTTCATAAAGACGGTTTTCCCTTCTTGCAATAAGCCATATACAGTCATATTTATACCTTTCAGAAATAACGAGTGCAAATTCACGTCCTATACCCGATGACGCACCTGTAACGATTGCAATTCTCATCAGTATCACCTCCTTTTTATTATTACCGTAAAAAATATAAATAAACGCCGCAACGCAGCCTTCATACGAAGACTGCGTTACGGATTTTAAGAGGTAGTGTACTGTATGTTATCGTCCGAAGACGGGAGATGGTTGTCTGTCCTATTTATGCTTAGTATAATTCGCAACGGTCAGGACAGCTGACCTTTTGTGATGCATCTTATGACCATAATATACAGTCAATTGCTTAAAACAATATTGAAAGATTCAAAAAAATTATTTTTTTCAGTTTCCGGGTCTTTGAGGTCTTTTGCTGTCCTCTTTTTTCCATCTTTCTGCTTCTTTGCTGAGTCTGTTCATTGTCTCTTTATCAAGCCCCTGACCGATTGCGGGATAAGTATTTTCCTGCACCTGAGTGGGCTGAATGTTATAAGTGCCGTAAAAATTGACGTATTCAAAAGAGTTTTTCGGCTGACCGTCATTATCAAGCATAGACGGTGTTTTAATTGTATCTTTCTGCTTTTTTTCCAAAAAAAATCACCCCGAAAATAGTATAACCGGGATGAGCAGAATTATTATTTTGACAAATCAGAATTTGTCGAACTGAAGTTCGACAAAAATTCTCAATTCTCAATGCGCAATGCTCAATTGTGGAAAGGGCTTCGCCCTTTGACCCATTTATATAATTCAAGCCCGAAGGGCTTCCGAAATTGCGCATTGAGCATTGCGAATTGCGAATTTAAAAGACCTCGACAAATTATTGTTTATCAAATCAGTTCAAGAACCCCTTCCAGCGCCTCCACCGCTGATTCATCGGGCAGGCATGCAAAAGAAATTATGGGGACATTTAATGCAAATTTTTCAATAAGGTCTGCCGTATTTTTTTCATATTCAGCGTTCCATTTTGAATGATAACACCCTTCATGAAGCACTTTATAAGCATTGAAGCCTTTAAGACGTTCAATTCTGTTTTCTTTTGCCTGAGAAAGCCTTACAACAGCCTTTACGGGCAGTGTTCTGTTGTGGCAGATATCGGATGAGCCCGAAAACGGAACGCCTGAAACAAGGCACACACCGTCTTTTTCATAAATCATTGATTTATCGCCGTTGATAATAAAAGCGTGTCTGTATTTTTCCCATAAAGCCGCCTGAGTTGACTTTCCCGTACCGCACGGAGCCGTAAAAAGCACGGCTTCACCACCGATATCAATAACCGATGAATGAAAAACAGATGCACCGAAATTAGCGGCTAAATCTTCAAAATTGATAAGCGAAAAAACAAGCCTTGTCCATATATTCCCCGTGTATTTTACAGGAATTAAAATATTATAAAAAACAGGATTTTCCTTTTTCACAATTCTTTCCGCATAATATTCATTATCCCCTGCAACATGGTAATAAAAATGCAGATTTTCTTCGTCTTCGGTCAGCACAAAAGTATCCGTTTCGGTTATTGTTTTTCCTGAAAGCGAAATATTCTCTGAATAACCGAATCTGACAAGAACATTTTCTTTTTCATTTTCCGTAAGAAACAGATTGTATGGCTCTTTCACATCAAGTTTTTCGGGAGTTTCAACACCTATCACAATCTCCCCTGCCCTAAACCGGCAATAATGCATTTTCATCACCTCGCATAAAGAGATATTATCACAATTTACCAAAAAAATCAACAGGACCTGCCGAAGCAGGTCCTGAAAAATTCAACTTATTACAGTTTCATTGCAACGTCCCATGCCTGCCAGATAACAGTTCTGAGATTGCCGACTTTATCTGCATCGCCGACGATATGAACATGCTTTGCCTTGGGAGCAACGGGAGCGGGCTTGTAACCAACTGAAAGAACTACGCTGTCTGCGGGAACATTTACAGTCTTGCCGTCCTTTGTTGCAACAGTTACGCCGTCTGCACGGATTTCTGTTGTTTTTGATTCAAGATAAACGGGAACTTTGTTTGTCTTGAAGAAATCACGGAGAAAGCTTGTGTTTGCAAGAGCAACACCGGGAGTTGTGATAAGGTCATCCTGCATTTCAACAACAACAGGCTTCTTACCCTGAAGGAAGAGGTCATAAGCGATTTCACAACCTGTAAGACCGCCGCCGACAACAACAACGTTTTCACCGACTGTCTTGTTACCGAGAAGGTAATCAACAGCTTCGATTCCGTATTCTTTTGCACCCTTTACGGGGATTGAATTTGCAACGGAGCCTGTTGCGATGATAACTTCGTCAGCCTTGAGAGAATCAATGCTCTTGATTTCTGTATTGAAGTGGATGTTGATATCATACTTCTGAACTTCACGTTCATACCACTTGATGAGATCACGGTCTTTTTCCTTGAATGAGGGAGCAGCAGCCGCAATGAAAACACCGCCGAGCTTATCACTCTTTTCGTAGAGGTCAACTTTATGACCGCGCTTTGCACAGACGATAGCAGCTTCCATACCTCCGATACCGCCGCCGACAATTGCGATTCGCTTTGCCTTCTTAGCGGGCTTGATGTTGTATTTCTTTGACTGCATTGTCTGAGGATTAAGAGCACAACGGGCAAGGCCCATTGTATCTTTAAGGTCCTGAGTATTTGCATGACCCTTTGATGATGAGAAGTTGAAGCAACCGCTGTGACAGCAGATACAAGGCTTGATTTCTTCAATTCTGTCCTCAATAATCTTTGTAATCCATTCAGGGTCTGTAAGGAACTGACGTGCAATACCTACACCGTCAATCTTGCCTTCAGCAACAGCCTCGGCACCCACATCGGGTTCCATACGGCCTGCACATACAACGGGAATATCAACGAACTTTTTGATGTGAGCAACATCTTCAAGATTACAGTTCTGAGGCATGTACATGGGGGGATGTGCCCAGTACCATGAGTCATATGTACCGTTGTCAGCATTGAGCATATCATAACCTGCATCCTGAAGGTACTTTGCAGCCTTCTCTGATTCAGCCATATTTCTGCCGACTTCTGTATATTCTTCACCGGGCATTGCACCTTCGCAGAAGCCCTTCATCTTTGATTCAACAGAGTAACGCAGAGAAACGGGATAATCATTACCGCAAGCTTCTTTGATAGCCTTTACGACTTCTGTAGCAAAACGGAATCTGTTTTCAAAGTTACCGCCGTACTGGTCAACACGCTTATTGAAGAATTCAATAGCAAACTGGTCAAGAAGATAGCCTTCATGAACAGCATGAACTTCAACACCGTCAACACCTGCATCACGGCAAAGCTTTGCTGTCTTTGCAAATGCTTCGATGATTTCGTGAATCTGTTCAACAGTCATTTCGGGGCAGATGATGTCATGAGCCCAACGTGAAGGCTGGGGAGAGGGAGAAGCAAGTTCGTGTGATGTATCAAGAATAGGCTTAACGAGTGCACGTGTGAACTTATTTCTGTGAAGAGGTGCTACAAGCTCTGTAATAGCCCATGAACGGCCCATACCTGCTGTAAGCTGAACAAACAGCTTTGCACCTGTCTTATGAATTTCATCCATAAATTCTTTGAGTTCTTCAAACATTTTGGGATTCTGCCAGAGCCACTTGCCCCAGAATGTATCACGAAGAGGAGCGATACCGGGGATGATAAGACCTACGTTATTATTTGCTCTTTCGAGGAAAAGTTTTGCAGCTTCCTTGTCAAAATGACAACCGCCGAGTTCAAACCAACCGAAAAGAGATGTTCCGCCCATGGGACACATAACGATTCTGTTCTTGATTTCAACGTTGCCTATTTTCCAAGGGGTAAATAATGCTTCATATTTCTGATCCATATCAACACTACACTTTCATCAGATATTTAGGAACGTATATTCCATTCTTTTTAATTATATATTAACGGCAATATTATGTCAAGAAGAATGTTAAGAATTTATCAAACAATAATTTGTAGAGCTCTTTCAAATTCGCAATTTGAAATGCTCAATTCGCAATTTCGGAAGCCCTTCGGGCTTGAATTATATAAATGGGTCAAAGGGCGAAGCCATTTCCACAATTGAGCATTGCGCATTGAGAATTGAGAATTTTTGTCGAACTTCAGTTCGACAAATTCTGATTTATCGAGCAAAAAAACAGCCGTCCTAAGACGGCTGATGATGATTATTATTTTGCGGGGGGAACATTGATTTCGAGGTCTGTAAGAGGGAATGAACAGCAAGGATGAATGCAGCCGAACTTATAGTCTGCAAGTCTGCGGTACTCAAGGTGCTTGGGCACATAGACCTTACCTGAAATCAGGTGTGAATGACAGAATCCGCATTCACCGCTTCGGCATCTTGCAGGTACTGCAAGACCGTTCTGCTCAATTATCTGCATAACGGAATCGGTTGACTTACCCTTGATGATATATGTCTTATCCTGTATTGTAACAGTAATTTTGACTGTTTCGGGGATTCCTGCAGGATAATCTGCCTGAGTCTGAGGATTATGGAATTCACCGAACATTTCGTGTCTGATATATTTCTTGGGAAGATTGAGCTTTTCGAGCTCTTTGTCAACAAATTCATACATCTGCTGAGGTCCGCAGAGGAATACGGAATATGCTTCGTTTTCGGGAGCATATTTCTTTATAAGTTCTGCTGTAATAAAGCCCTTTTCACAGCCCTTGGGAACCTTTGCACCCTTGTCGCTGAGAACATGAACAACCTTTATTTTGTCACACTTTGCCTGAAGCTCGTCAAGCTCCTCACGGAAGAGGATATTTTCATAATTTCTTGAGCCGTAAAGAAGTGTCAACTCGAAATCTTCATCGCCGTCGTTGATAGCATTTGCCATTGAAACAAAAGGAGTGATACCGCTGCCGCCTGCAAGACAGATGACTTTCTTTGCATCACGGAGGGGCTGATACTCAAAATTACCTGCAGGAGCAGAAACTTCAACCTGAGAGCCTACTTCCCAGTTATCAAAGATATACTGTGACATAAGTCCGCCTTCAACAAGCTTGATTGTGAGAACATACTTACCCTCAAGTGAATCCTTGGGAGAAGATGAAATTGAATATGCTCTTGTTACGGGCATACCTTCGATTGTTTCAAAAACAGTAAGATACTTACCTGCACCGAAATATGCCAGAGCTGTTGTGCCTTTTGATTCGTCGGGCACAAGAGTGAAGCTCTTTGTATCTTCTGCCATAACCTTGATATCAGCAACTTTAAGATACTGTCTTTTGGGATGAAGTGCCCTTGCAAGTGCTGTTGCATTATCTGTGAATGCGGGCATTTCAGCCGGAGCATCCTTGAATCTTGCCTGACGGTCAGGAAGCATTTTTATAAATTTAGAACCTTTAAGGTTATTGAAACTCTTTGCCATTTTATTTGCCCTCCTTCATCTTTTTGATAACAAGACCTGCAGCTTTTTCACCTGTATAATATGCACAGCCGTAGCCGTCGCCTCTCTCCTGAGTAGCACCGCAGAAGTAGAAGTTATCGAAGGGCTGGTCACTAAGATACTGAATTGTTCTGGGAAGCATACTGTCCCACTTTTCGAGCATATAGCCGTAAGGTGTGCCGAGAGGTGTGTTGAGGTAACGTGCAAATGTGGGCGGAAGTGCGATTTCGATTTCTTCAATATAAGGCTTGATTGAAATGTTGAGTGCCTTTTCGCAGGTTTCAATCATATCCTCTGCAACCTTTGTCTTGAACTTCTTGTAATCCTGAGGCTTGATGTTCTTCATAACATCGCCGAATGTCATTGTTGTAAGGAAGAGCTGGCTTGTGCCTTCGGGAGTACAGTCGGGAATAATTTCATTAAGGCAATTGATGATACAGTAACCGCTGAAATAGCCCTGTGCAGCTTCATACTGCTTGTCTGAGTCAGAATCGGGAGCAATGAATACTGAATAGTCGGTGATACCGAGTTCTTCTTTTGTCTTGTTCATACCGAGGTAAACTGTTGTGAGTGTACATGCAGTCTTTCTTGCATTGAGCATTCTCAGCTGCATTTCGGGAACATCTTTCTTATCCATAAGCTCTGTAAAGACCTTATAAGGATAGCTGTTGCAGATAAACTGCTTGCCGTAGACTTCCTTTTCACCGTTGACAACAACACCTGCAGGCTTGCCGTCTTTCATTATAATCTTTGTAACTTCTGAATTGTACCAGATGTCTCCGCCGAAATCACGGATTTTTTTGTCAATAGAAAGGCTCATTTCATGGCTTCTGTACTTGGGGATACCTGTTCCGCTTCTTACATAGCTGTGAAGACAGCAAAGGTAGTAAAGGAAGTCAAACTGTGATGCAGGTGAACCCATATAGCACCAGTAAGTGTTGAAAATATCCTGTGCTTTCTTGGGCATACCGAGGTCATCAAGTGCTTCTTTCATTGTGTGAGAAACCATTGTCATTATGTCGGGCACATCTTTAAGACTGCCGGGAAGTTTTGAGAGGTCTTCAAGACAGTCAAAAGCCTTGAACATGTTGATTGAAAGGTCAAATGCTTTACGGCAGCTGTTGTATGAACCGGGAACGAGTTCATCAAGCTTTCTTGAGAATGCCTCAAAGCCTACGGGCATACGGGCGTCAACTGTAACAAGCACACCGTCTTCATTGACAAATGTGTCTGTGTCACCCTCTTTTGCAGGGACAACAAGACGGAATGTTGAATCGTGTCTGCACCATTCAACATCGGCATCAATACGGTTGAAGACTTCTTCGATTGTGCCTGCCTCTTTTTCATCACCGATACCTGCAAGCTCGTGAAGTGAGGGTTCAAACTCAAATCTGCCTCTTACAAATGAAGAAGCTGAGCCACCGGGGATGTTGTGTCTTTCAAGAAGAAGAACCGAAAGACCTGCTTTTGCACAGTTTGCAGCAGCTGCAAGACCACCGTTACCTGCGCCGATAACAATTACGTCATAAGTTTTCATTTATTAGCCTCCGTTTCAGTTTTATCCTGAACTGATTGTTTTTTCTTTTGTCTTTTGCTCATAAGTACAGATGCAAGAATTGCAAAAAGGAGTGCGGGCAGTGCATAAAGGAATGTAAAGGGGTTTGAAAGGTCACCCTTTGCACCTAAAAGGCTCCACAACACGTTAAGAACGAGCATACCGAGGTTTGAAGCAAGGAAATACTTGCCGAAAGGAATTTTCATAGCCCCGAAAATAAGGCTTGAAAGGTCAGATGGCATAAGTCCGCCCGCTTTGAACACAAATACAACAGCGAATGAATTTTCACCCGCAAAGCTGTCAAGCTTATTGATTGCTTTAAACTTGCCCTTGAGTGAATCAACCATTTCTGCACCCATAAATCTGCCGAGAAAATATGGCAGAATCAGACTGCATGCCGTTGCAATGAAATTGACAAGGACAGCTGTCCATAAATCGTCAAACACGATACCCGAAAGCACAAACAGAACTGCAGGTGGAAAAATCAGCGCAAAGGACTTGACAACGCTGAAAGCCGTCATTATCAATGCAATCGTCAGCGTACCTCCCGTCAGATACTGAGTAAGAGCATCAACATTCTTGACTGAAATGTTGTTCTTTTTCATAAAAACTATGCAGACAACAACCATTGCAAGCATAAAAATGAATGCAATTATCTGCATTACCCTGACAAACTTGCCGTACTGTCTGTCCTGAGGTTTTACAGGTTTATCCATAAAATTCCTCCCCTATACATTATATAATTATAATCCTTTATATTGGTCCATGTCAACATTAAAATTAATAATAATTATTAAAATTATATCTATGCTTCACAAAAAGAAAAAGGAGACAACTTTTTTCAAAGTATCTCCTTATACGCATGTCAAAAACAAAAAACTATTTTTATATATTATTATGAAAATAATAAAGTGTCAGCGTTCCCGTGTCGAAAAAATATACCTTATAATTCTCTTTCGGTTTGTCTTCGTAATAATTATATATATAAACATAATCATCGGGAGAAATCAGAGAAGCATCAAAATCATACTCTCTGACAACTTCATTTTCGGAGTCTGAATCCCCTACTGCGTCAATCCAATCTTCAAAATTATCAATATATGTAATCAGATTTGCTTTTTCATCGGAAGTAACAGACACGAAAAACTCATTATCTTCAAAATCAACCTCATCATAAACATATTTTGCATAATCTGTGTAATCCTGCAATCCTCCGCTTGTATAAAACTCACGGCTGACATAACTGCCGATTGACTCCACAGGGTCAGACTCAGATGAGACAATCATATATCCTACACCGTAAATAATCAGAATTGCAAGAACAATTTTAATTACAGCAGAAAGAATACTCCTTTTTGAAGTGATATCAACATCTTTGAGTTTCGCATTGATTCTGTGAACACGGTCTGTCACGGACATGCCGTAAAGCCATTTCATTATAATTGTAAGGACTGTTGATGTTGAAACAAATCGCTCAACGACATATTTCGGAATAAAAAACAGAAGATTAGGCAGAAACAGATCCGTATCAATAAAAAGAAGAATATTTCTGACAATTTTCAGAAATTTCTTACGGTTGACAAGCTTTGCACGTTTAAATTTCAGTTTGCCCGATATAACTTCTGCTCTCGCAAAAGTAAAAACAATCGGTACCATTTCAAAAAGATAATCTGAAATTTTCCCGTCAAGCACGCTGTAACCGCCGTCATAAAGTTCAACGGTCATCCCGTTTGTGATTTCAGAAAGTTCATATTCACATATTGAATAAAGCCCTAATTCAGGGATTTTTTCAGCAACCTTCTTTGCAAGCTTAAAAAGTATTCTGTCTTTAAGCTTTTTCGGTGTTTCTTCTTCGTCCCAACCCGCTGTAAGGTCCTCAGGAAGTGTTTCTGCTGAAAATGAAACAACATCATCATAAACACTTACTCCAACATTTTTACCCGATTCAAGAAGATAAGATGTATCGTTTATATTGAGTTTTATCCTGCAATCAGCAGAATTGTTACGGAATGTAATAAACATAATATCACCTGAAAAAATGATATCACAGATTATTATAAATTACAAGAAAAAAGACACGCCTAGGGAGACACTTCGTAAAGAAGTGTTCTCCCTACTTTCTTTTTATATAAAAAATTGACACTTTCAGCTTGAAAGTGTCATAGTGGGTTACATATTTTGAGAAAGGTAAATACTTGCCGAAAATAATGTTTCTTTTTCGGTGTGTAAAAGTGATATTGCAAACTAAAAGTTTGCAATGATATTTTTGCCTTACAGCAAAAGTGATATAAAAGCCTACGGCTTTTGTGATATTATATTCGCCATAAAACTCGGCGTAGCCGAATATCACACGGCATAGCCGTATATCACTGCGGAGCAATATCACTCGCCGATAGGCGAATATAACTGAGGCGCACTCCCTTACGGAGTGCGCCTCTATTGCATGTCTTTTCTGTGATTATCCGATATTATTCATAATTTCATTCAGATTGTTGACAGGCGGCATACAACTATGTCCCTTGCATACATAGTACGTCGTCTTTCCGTTTTTCAGCGGATAATCTTCTGCAGTTTCAGTTAAAAGGTTAATTAAAGCATTGGCAGGTAACGTCAGAGGTATGCTTTTAATGTCAGTTTTATCATCTGATACAACAGTCACCTTCATCGGTGGGGCTTTATAATCCAGAAGTGCAGTTAAAAACATTGCATGACCGACAGGGTAAGACTCTGCCTCGCCGGCAATAAAATCCAATTGCCTTTCTGCCAAAGATTTATATTTATCATCTGAAGTGAGAAGATGAAGTTTTACAAAATTATAAGCCATGAGTGAATTTCCGCTCGGAACAGCCCCGTCATAAGTTTCTTTAGGTCTTAGTATGAGTTCTTCACTCTGATTACCGTACAGATAATATCCGCCCGTATTATCACCAAAATCATTTACAACCTTATCACACATTTTCTTCGCACAGTTCAGATAATTCATATCAAGAGTTGCCCGATATAAGCAAAGCTGTGCAAAAATAAAACCTGCATAATCATCCAGAAAACCGCAAACACCATGTTTTCCGTCTCTGAAACTGACAAACAGCGTATTATCATCACAAAGATGTGTTTTTATATATCTGTCTGATTTTTTTGCTGCATTGAGATAAATCTCCTTTTTGCTTACAAGATATAATTCACACATTGCCGCAATCATAAGCGAGTTCCATGAAGTCAGAATTTTATCATCAAGATGAAGTGAATATCGCTTCTTTCTGAATTGCAATAACTCAGGCATAAATTTTTCAAAGTTTTTATCGTCAGGACTGCTTTTCAGCAGATTAGGAATGTTTTTCCCCTCAAAATTACCTTTGTCAGTTATATCAAAATGACGGTTGAATTGTTCTCCGTGTGATTCACCTAAAACATGTTTAATATCATCGGGTGTAAATAAATAATATTTGCCCTCTTCACCCTCGCTGTCAGCATCCTGTGCGCTGAAAAATCCGCCTTCATCCGATGTCATTTCACGCAGAATATAATCTGCTGTTTTCACGGCAATTTCAAGATATAAAGTATTTTTTGTTACAGAATATGCCTTGCTGTAAGCAAGAATCAGTAATGCATTATCATATAACATTTTTTCAAAATGAGGTACGAGAAATTTTGCATCGGTAGAATATCGGCAGAAACCGAAACCTATATGGTCAAACAAACCTCCGCGATACATCTGCAAAAGGGTGTTTTCAGCCATCTGAAGACTCTTTTTATCGTTATACCTTTCATAATAAGAAAGAAGAAACAACAGATTATGCGGTGTCGGAAACTTAGGCGCACGACCGAATCCGCCGTATTTTTCATCATAAATCCTGCTGTATAAAGCTACTGCATCATGAACTAATTGAGTTTCTGCAGTATTATAATGCGTGTTGTTATTATTCAGATGATTTATAACCTTGTCTGCCTGACTTATCAACGAAGTTCTGTTATTTTTCCATGCTTCGCTGATTGCAATAAGCAGCTCTTTGAAACCTGTCATTCCGCCACGGGATGTTCTGGGAAAATAAGTGCCTGCAAAAAACGGCTTTTTGTCTGCTGTCATAAAAATGCTTGTCGGCCAGCCACCGCTTCCCGTAAACGCCTGACAAACCGACATATACACGCTGTCAATATCAGGACGTTCTTCCTTATCAACCTTTACGGAAATAAAGTTATTGTTCAGGATTTCAGCAATTTCATCATCCTCAAAGCTTTCATGAGCCAACACATGACACCAATGACAGGCGCTGTATCCGATACTTAAAAATACAGGTTTATCTTCCTTTTCTGCCCGTTCAAAAGCCTCATCACACCAAGAGTACCAATCAACAGGATTATCCTTATGCTGTAAAAGATATGGACTTGTTTCATATTGCAAACGGTTACTCAAATCATTCTCCTCCGTTATAGTTCACTATGCTTTTATTATTTACTGAATATATACTCAATAAACAGAAACAATTCTTTTTTTAAGACAAGAAA
This sequence comes from Acutalibacteraceae bacterium, assembly GCA_045537555.1. Lineage (GTDB taxonomy): Bacteria > Bacillota > Clostridia > Oscillospirales > Acutalibacteraceae > UBA1081. The sequence continues at coordinate 48,233 of JAZSPR010000033.1, forward strand.
ACTGCATTTTCCGTATGCCTGCGGGCTAACAAAGGGGGTGAAAAAAACTTTCGTTTTTTTCACCCCCTTTTCTGAGATTCAGTTAAAGCTCTTAACCCAATTTATTAAAGAGCCGTGATGTGTGTTTTCTCTCACCGTACCTGACATGTAGTCAGTTACGGGGCCGTTTTTTCTCATTTTTTCGAGAATCGCCTCCTGAAGCTCCTCAACGGTCATTTCTTCGTAGGGCTTGTTCGGAACTGTAACTATCAGGTCAGGTTTCTTTTCTTCCTGTACCTTCACGGATTCTTTTACCGTTTCCGATGATTCAGTTTTTTCAGTCTTTGCGACTTCGGGAGCTTTTTTAATTTCCACCGTCTTAATCGGTTTAAAGCTTTCATCCGCAACCTCATCGGGAAGCCAGATTTCACCGCTGTTTGCATGTATCTGAATCTGAACAGAACCATCGTATGCACTTATCTTTTCACCTGTAAGCGCACCGAAATATTTTTTTGCATTAGTGCAAGGAAGATTTATTGTGACATCGTTATCGGAGTTGTTAACCGTGATAATTACACTCTTGCCGTCAAGTTTTCTCTCATAAGCAAAATGTGTGGTCTGCAAAAGGAGCTCTTTATAATCACCGCAGCAAAAAGCAGGTGTGTTACGGCGTATCTTGCCAAGAGCAGAAATAAGCTGTGTACAAGGATTTGTTTTTGCCTCATCTTTGTAATCATTAAATTTGAGTTCCGGTCTTAATGAATCATCCGTGTGGCGTTCTTTTTTGCCTTCAATACCGAATTCCGAACCGTAATAGATTGACGGTATACCCGGCAAGGTATAAAGCATAATGTGTACGGGTACAAAATGAGCTTTGTTATTAAGCTTTGTGCAAATACGTTCAACATCATGATTATCAACAAAGGTATAAAGTTTCAGGCGGTCTCCTGTCATATCATTGACATATTTAATTGTGTGGGCAACCTCAAAATAATTGTGGTCGTTGTGGGCGGAATAAAGAGCCTTGTGAAGCATATAGTTTGTTACGCTGTGTAGTGTGCAGTCATTTGCCCAACGAGAGTAATTGCCGTGAATAACCTCGCCCATCAGCCAGAAGTCGGGTTTAATCTCATTTGCAACCTGACGAAGAGCCTTCATATAATCGAAGTCCATAACATCCGCCGCATCAAGACGGATGCCGTCAATGTCAAACTCTTTTACCCAAAAGCGGATCACATCGCAAATATAGTCTTTTACAGCAGGATTTTTCTGATTCAGCTTTACAAGCAGGTCGTGTCCGCCCCAGTTTTCATAGGAGAAACCGTCATTATATGAATTGTTGCCCCAAAAATTCACATTGCAATACCAATCCTTGTAATAGGAGTTTTCTCTGTTTTGCTTTATATCTTTAAAGGCAAAGAAGTCCCTGCCCGTATGGTTGAAAACGCCGTCCAGAATTACGCGGATGCCTTGCTTATGGCATTCTGACACAAAATTTGTCAGATCTTCATTAATACCAAGTCTGCTGTCAAGTCTTTTATAATCCGTTGTTTCATAACCGTGTCCCACAGATTCAAAAAGCGGGCCTATATAAAGGGCATTACAGCCGATTGCTTTTATATGAGAAATCCACGGTAACAAAGTATTCAGCCTGTGAACAGGCTCTCCGTAAGAATTCTGCTTTGGTGCACCCGTCATCCCTAACGGATATATATGATAAAATACGGATTCATCATACCACGCCATTACTACCACTCCTGATTCAATAAAAACATTTGCTATATTTTATGATATTAAAAAAAAGTGTTTTTCAATAAATTCTTTTTTATCGAAATGATTATATCACACACGATCTGAAATTACAATCGGATGCGGGTGTCCCGCCTATAATTATTCATTAAGAAAAGTCGCAACAACACAAATGAATAATACAAAAAGAAAAGTCACACTTTCATGCGACCTTTCAGATTTTGTGTTTACAACTTATTTTTATCAAAAATTTTATAGTTGCTGAAAAACATATACATTCAAAAACAACTCGATAAATTGGAATTTATCTGTATTCGTCTTTAAGTGCTAAAATATTTTCTTCGATTTTTTTGATTATTATTTTAAATTCTTCATCAGATTTTCCCGTGGGGTCTTCTAATCCCCAATTATCATCAAATGGTTTTCCTATAAAAGGACATTCTACATTGCAACCCATTGAAATTGCTATATCGGGATTTGGAATATCCGCAATCGACTTTGAATACTGTGTGTGCTCCATATCAATGCCATACAGTTCTTTCATAATTCTGACTGCATCTTGATTGATTTGGAACTTTGTTTCAGTTCCAGCAGAATAGAATTCAAATACATCTGCCGCTAAATGTTTTCCCAATGCTTCTGCAATTTGACTTCGGCACGAATTATGAACACAAATAAAGGCTACCTTTTTCTTTGCTTTTTTATGGAACGGACACTCTTCTCGTATGCACTGATTGTTCATACGAGAACGGGAACAGGTTACTTGTTTAAGTTCCATATTAACCTCTAAATTCTCGCTTGTGAATTTGACCGCTTCAATAATGGCAAGATACGAATCTCTTTTGCAACAACGGGGACCACCATTTTTTCCTATTGCTTCCAAGGCTCTTGCTGTCATTTGATTGGAAAGTCCCCAAGTCTCTTTTGCTAATGGTGATGATTTTAATGCAATAGAATAAAAGAAAAAGGCTATGATCCGATTGCTCAGATAACGGGATATATTTTGAGTGGTGATCCTACATATATCACTGCACATAAAGGAGCAAGAAATCTTATCACCAAAATCGACAGAGAAGATTTACTGACAGAAGTATTTCAGCATTACTTTTCTGATGACAAATAAATATATTTTACAGGCTGTCTGAATTCAGACGGCCTTTTTATATAAGTGAATAGATTGCACGATGCACTACCTTAATTTATGAATTGGAAGGTGGTGCTTTTTTTATTCTAAAGGTCGGGTGCAGAGTGTGGTTTATATATATTAAAAATTATATTTTTGGAGGTAAACTAAAATGAAAACAATGAAAAACAGAAAGAACTCAGAAGCAAAAATGAACAAAAA